>DATLZF010000650.1:0-6199 GCA_035574135.1 Candidatus Methylomirabilota bacterium | reverse complement strand
GGGTGCCCCCGGCCAGGGGCGGCCACCCTGGCGCGGCCATGCGGCGTAGGTGAACTCGTTCCCGGCAAGCGGCGCGAGCAAGGCCGCGTCCAGGGTCGGAATCTGCGGCCCCCCGGCCGGCACATGACACTGGGTGCAACTGGCGTAATGGGCGTGGCTGATCTTCGAGGCCACCTTGTCCTTCACCGCCAGCCCCGGCCCGTGGCAGGCAAGGCAGGCCGCCGAGGAATCTTGGGTGATCGGATGCGGCACCACCGGCGGCGCGCCGTCAAAGGCCCGCCGCCCGGCGCGTTCGGCCAGGGCCTGTGCGCGTTCAGCCGGGGTGACGTTCGTGAGCATCGCCGGATCGACGGGCGGCTGGACGAGGTGGGCGAGATGGTTGCGCCACGCGGCGTTCGGGCCTTCGGCGAGCCAATCCTGTTTGGCGTAAGCCACCGCGACCGGCACGGTGCGGCTTTCGAGCATCTCGCGGCGGTCCGGGTCCGCCTTCGCGAGCGACACGGGACGCGTCATGCTGATTTGCGAGCCGGTCTGCCGCAGCCCCATGAAGTAACCGCTGACCGACGCGGTCAGCAGGATGGCGCCCACCATCCAGGCACCCTTGCGATACGACCTGGGATCGGGAGGAGTCACAGCGTTTTCTCCCCCGGTGTCGCGGGGAATCGTTCCGCACCGCTCAACCGGACTACCATCGCCGCGCACTTCTTGTAATCCGGCTCCTTCGAGATGGGATCGACTTCGCCCAGGGTGAGGTCATTTGCGAGAAAGCGTTGATCGAAGAACGGAATGAACAGCGACCCGCGCGGCACCCTGGCGCGGCCGTTGATCCAGACCGGCAGCTTCAGTTCGCCGCGTCGCGTCCTCACGGCGACGGTTTCCCCGTTGGCGATGCCGCGCTCGGCGGCGTCCTCGGGATGCATCTCCACGTAGGCGTGAGGCATGGCGCCGTGGAGCTGTGGGATGCGCATCGTCATCGTGCCGGTGTGCCAGTGCTCCAGCACGCGACCGGTGCAGAGCCAGAAGGGATATTCGGCGTCCGGTTCCTCGGCGGCCGCCTCGTAGGGCGCGAACCAGATCTGCGCTTTGTCGTCCTTCGTGGTCGAGTGATAGAACTGGATCTCCGCGCCGTTCTTCACGTACGGATCGTCGAACTCGCAGAAGCGGAACCGCGTTTCGCGCCAGGCGCCGTTGGCCTGCTGCACCACGGGCCAGCGCAGGCCGCGCGCCTTGACGTATTCCTCGTAGGGCGCGAGGTCCTTGTGCTTGTAGCGGGTGAACAGGCGGTATTCCTCGAAGAGCGCCTTGTCCACGTTCACGTCGTAGTAGTGCTGCCAGTCCCAGACCGGCACCTCGGCGCCGGCCTCGTTCTTGATTGTGAAGAGGAACTTGCCGTCCTTGTCCTTCATGCCGGGATGGCCCAGATCGAAGAGCTTGCGCGCCACGGCTATCGTCTGCCAGCAATCATCACGGGCGTCGCCGGGCGGGTTCACCATTTTGAACCACTGCTGCGTGCGCCGCTCGGAGTTGCCATACATGCCGTTCTTCTCGACCCACATCGCCGAGGGCAACACCAGGTCGGCCAGGTCGGTGGTGGCCGTGGGATACACGTCCGAGACGATGAGGAACTTGTCTTCGAGCCCCTGCTTCGCCTTGAAGAGCTTGCGCAGGTTCGGCAGCGACTGACCGGGATTCGTCACCTGCACCCAGAGCGTGGCGATGTCGCCCCCCTGGTCCGTGGGCGTGCAGAATTTCTCGAACATCAGCACGGTGTGATGGCCCATCTTGGGATTGATGCGGCCCTCGGGCAGGTTCCAGAATGTCTCCGCGTCCTTGCGATGTTCGGGATTGGCGACCAGCCGTCCGCCGGGCAGGAAGTGGCAGAGCGTGCCGACTTCGCGTGCCGTGCCGCAGGCGCTGGGCTGGCCGGTGAGGGACGTCGGCGCGTCGCCGGGGCGGCCGAAGTGACCGCTGAGCAGATGCACGCCGTGGCACAGCCGGTTCACGTTCGTGCCACGCGTGTGCTGGTTGAAGCCCATGCACCAGACGCTGGTGATGCGCAGGTCCCTTCGCCCGAAGAGGTCGCCCAGCAGCCGGATCTTCTCCGCGGGCACGCCGGAGATCTTTTCCACGTACTCCGGAGTGTAGGGTGCCAGCGCGGCCTTGTATTCGTCGAACGTCATCGCATCACCCACCAGCGGAGCGGTCGGCGTGGCCGTGGGATCCTTCGGCGCCTGCCGGAAACGGCAGAAACGTTCGACGAACTTCGCGTCGTAGGTGCCGTTCTTGATCAGCAGATGCGCGATGCCGTTGAGGATCGCCAGATCGCTCTGCGGCTTGAATTCCAGGTAGTGATCCGAGAATTCCGTCGTGCGCGTGCGGCGCGTGGCGATGTCGATGAGCGTCACCTTCTCGCCGCGCGACCGGCGGTCGATGACCCGGCTAAAGAGCACCGGATGCATCTCGGCCATGTTGTTGCCCCACATGATGAGCACGTCACACCTGTCGAGGTCGTCGTAGCAACCGGCCGGTTCATCCACGCCGTAGGTCGAGAGATACCCCGTGACCGCGCTGGCCATGCACAGGCGCGCGTTCGGATCGATGTGGTTGTTCGAAAGACCGCCCTTCATCAACTTGTTGGCCGCGTAGCCCTCGGGAATCGTCCACTGGCCGGACCCGTAAATCGCGAACTTGTCCGGTGCGGCCAGGACGCGCCGGGCGATGGTCTCGATGGCTTCCTCCCACGAGATGGGTTCAAGCCGGCCGTTCCGGCGCAGGAGCGGCCGGGTGAGGCGGTCTTTGCCGTAAAGCGCGAGGCCGACGTGGTAACCCTTCACGCAGAGCAGGCCCTTGTTCACATCCGCAAGCCGATCGCCCTCGATGGCCACGACCTTCCCGTCCTTCACGCCGACCCGGACGTGACATCCGGTGCCGCAGAAGCGACACGGCGCCTTGTCCCACTTGATGCCATCGGCGCCGGCCGTGACGGCGGACGATGTGGGCGTGGCCGCTCCTGCCCGGGAGGCGGCCACGGCGCTGGCGGTGGCCAGGGCGGAGAGTTTTACGAATTGTCGTCGGTCAATGTTCATGGTTCACCTCGGAAGCGGCAACGGCCCGTGGCCTGGCGTGCTGCGGCTGGCCTTCGGCGGGGCCGCGCTCCAAGTCGGCGAAATTCACATACACCACATCCACGAACTCCACGCCCGGCAGCGCGGTCAGCCAATCGTGTAAACCGCGGCTCTCGACATCATCTCGCGCCTCCATCGCCACGGGCAGCCAGCGGCCGTTGCGTTCGCCCGGCGTGAACTCCACGCGCGCGCTGATTTTCGCCACGGCCCGGGTCGCCAGATTCGCGTCCGCGCTGAGAGTGATGACGAGTCCGCTGGTAATCATGTCACGAGGCCAGGGGTGGCGCCGCGGCGGCACCGGCAGCGGGGGTTGCAGTGAGCGGAGAGCGGCGGAAGACGTTGATCGCGATCTTGATGGCCAGGGTGTAGATCATCAGGCCCAGCGCCCAGATGCCGGCCATGATTTTCCATTCGAGCAGGCTGGGGGCGTACTCGATGATTTCATGCAACACCGAGGGCACGAAGCCCGGGATGATCATGCCCATGCCCTTTTCGATCCAGATGCCGACGAAGGCCAAGCCGCAGGCAAGGTTCATCATCCACGGACGGCTGAAGAGCTTCGGGCTGAGCAGCAGGATCGCGGCGGTCACGGTCATCGCCACCGAGGACCAAATCCACGGCAAGAGAGCGTTGTGACCATGCAGGCCGAAGTAAAGGTAACGCGCCGCCGAGGTGTGGGCGCCGCCGGTGTAAAACTCGACGAACACCTCCGACGCGACCATGAGCAGGTTGATGAGGATGGTCACGCGCATGATGTTGGCGAGCGTGCGGATGGGACCATCGCCGAAGCTCTGGCCGACGGCGCGGCGGATGACCTGGATGGCGATGATGATGAACGCCGGCCCTGAGACAAAGGCGCTGGCCAGGAAGCGCGGCGCCAGCAGCGCGGTGTTCCAGAAAGGCCGACTGCCCAACCCGCAGTAAAGGAACGCTGTAACGGTGTGAATCGAGATGGCCCACAGGATCGAAAGGAAGACGAAGGGCACATACCACTTGGGATTGGGCTTCCGACCGAGGAACCGCATGTAGAGCAGATAGCCGCAGATGTGCAGGTTGATCAGCAGATAGCCGTTGAGCACGATCACATCCCACGTCAGCATCGACACCGGGAAGTTGAACCGGCCCAGTCCGGGGATGAGATGCCAGAACCGGTCCGGCCTGCCGAGATCGCAGACCACGAACATCAGACTCATGATGATGGCGGCGATGGCGAGCAGTTCGCCGATGATGACGATGTCGTGCATCTCCTCGTCGTGATAGAGGTAGGCTGGGATGACCATCATCACGCCGCCCGCCGCCAGGCCGACGAGGAAGGTGAAGTTCGCAATGTAGAGCGCCCAGGACACATGGTCACTCATGTTGGTCAGATGCATCCCGTCGCGCACCTGCACGGCCCAGGCATTGGCGCCCACGAGGAAAACCGCGGTCAGGAACGTCATCCAAACGTAGAACACCCAATTGCCCTCGACCGACTCGATCAGCGCGTTCCCGAGGAAGCGCGGGTAGTAGCGCCAGTGGGGAATCGCCCTCGGCGCGGAAGTGGTGTCGGTCGTGGAGAAGTTCATCGCGGCTACACGTCGAAGAAGTAGAAAAACTGCGGCCTCAGCCCCAACTCTTCCTTGAGCACGAAAACCCGCTTGTGCGCGAGCACCTGGCGAACCTCGGAATTCGGGTCGAGCAGGTTGCCGAAGACGCGCGCGCCCGTTGGGCAGGCCTCAAGGCAGGCCGGCAGCCGGCCGTTGCGCGTGCGGTGCAGGCAGAAGGTGCATTTCTCCATCACGCCCTGGGGGCGAATCCGGTTGCTCAGGTAGGATTGGTTCGGGTTGATCTCGCCAGCGGGGATGACGGGCTTCGTCCAGTTGAAGCGCCGCGCGTGATAGGGGCAGGCGGCCTCGCAGTAACGGCAGCCGATGCACCAGTTGTAATCGACCACCACGATGCCATCCGCCTCCTTCCACGTCGCCTCGACCGGACAGACATCGACACACGGCGGGCGTTCGCACTGCTGGCACTGCACCGGCATGTAGAACTTGTCCGGTTGCGGCACGGGATGATCGTAGTGGGCATTGCCCTTCTCCATGTCCATCGAGCCTTTGCTCATCTCGAAGACGCGGATGTAGGACTGGTGCGACGGCCGGTCGTGATTGTTCTCGATGTGGCAGGCCTCGGCGCATTTGCGGCAGCCGTTGCAGACGCTGAGGTTGAGCGCGTAGCCGAACTTTACACCCTCCTGGGGCCTGTGATCCCTGATGGTCACATCCGCGCCGTACTGCTCCTTCGTCTCCTTCTCCAGACGGTGCAGGATGATTTCGAGATCAATCGGCGTCAGTTCCTTGTAATGCTTTTGCAGGAATTCCTCAGCGGAGATGTCCTGCGCCCACTCGGTCAACGGGGCGATGGCCTTGGCGAACGCGGCCGCGCCGAGCATGGCGCCGACGCCCTTGAGCGCAGTGCGGCGGGAAACTCCCTCCTTCGGTTCAGCGGTCGCATCCATGATTCGAGGCGGTTCAGTGTTTCGCCGGCGCCGCAACTGTGGCGCCCGGTTTGGGTTTCGCGGGCACCGAGATGCGATCCCGCGGCGGAAGGACCGGCATGACCAGTGGAAACGCCGGCGCGTGTGGGTCGTGGCAGTTGATGCACGTGTTGCGGGTGCGCCCGCCCCGGCTCAGATCCCAGTAACCATTCATACCGCCGTGCAGGCCCAGGTCATAGTCGCGCTTCTGCGGACCGTGGCATTGCGAGCAGAGCGTCATGACGTCGGGGAACTCCACCGGCCGCGAATCCGCCAGGCGCAGCGTGTCGTAATTCTTGGCGTTGTGGCAGCTCAGGCAGGTGAGATTCCCGTGCGCGTATTTCAGTCCTTGGTGAAACTGATCCAGTTCCGCCGCTGCGCGCGTGTCGATGTTGGGCCGGGTGGTGGCGTGGCAGGCACTGCAGGAAGCCATGGCCGGCTGGCCGTGATAATTCGTCAGCCCGGTCGCAACCTTCGGCGTGCCCGCTGGGCGGCGAATGACGACGGGATGCAGCGTGGCGTTGGTGCGTGGTGCCGCGGCCAGAGACTTTCTCGGTAATTC
>DATLZF010000649.1:0-5210 GCA_035574135.1 Candidatus Methylomirabilota bacterium | reverse complement strand
CTCAACACCGCCGAGACCGCCGAACCCAACGCCGAGGCCGTGCGGACTTACCGCGAGTTGCAGGAACTTCAGGACGAGTTGTCCCGGGCCCTGCGCCGGGTCTTCCCCCGCCACCGCCAGTTCGTTCTCGGCGCGGGCGGCGCGACCACGTGAGCTGTGCGCGCGGCCGGCCATCCGCGGCGCGGAGAGCACGCCGCGCTCTACCGCCTTTTCCTCCTGCGTGACCGTCGCTTCTGATCCTTCCCCTGGCGTCCTGCCAGCTTGCATTCCCTTCGGACTGACTTAGGCTGGCCGCCTGCGAATCGAACTATGCAACTGACCAACGAAGAGATTCGTCGCTACTCGCGGCACCTGATCCTGCCGGAAGTGGGCATGGCGGGACAAAAGAAGATTTGCGCCACCAGCGTGCTGTGCATTGGAGCCGGCGGGCTGGGCTCGCCCATTGCCATGTATCTGGCGGCCGCGGGCGTCGGCAAGCTCGGCATCGTCGATTTCGACACGGTCGATTTCTCGAACCTCCAACGCCAGATCATCCACGGCACGGCGGACGTGGGCCGGCCCAAGGCAGAGTCGGCCCGGGAAACCATCGCCAGCATCAACCCCGGCGTCGAAGTGGTGCTCCACAACACCCGCATCAGCGCCGAGAATGCCCTCGAACTCATCAGCCAGTACGACATCGTGGTCGATGGCACGGACAACTTCCCCACGCGGTATCTGACCAACGACGCCTGCGTACTGCTCAAGAAACCGAACGTTTACGGATCCATCTTCCGCTTCGACGGTCAGGCGAGCGTCTTCGCACCGCACCTGGGCGGGCCGTGCTATCGCTGCCTTTATCCGGAGCCGCCGCCGCCCGGCATGGTGCCCAGTTGCGCCGAGGGTGGGGTGCTGGGCGTGCTGCCCGGCATTGTCGGGTGCATCCAGGCCACGGAAATCCTGAAGCTGGCGCTGGGCAAGGGCAGCTCGCTCATCGGGCGGTTGCTGCTCTTCAACGCCCTCGACATGAAGTTCCGCGAGGTCAAGCTGCGTCGCGACCCCCAGTGCCCGCTCTGCGGCGAGCATCCCACCATCACGAAACTGATCGACTACGAACAGTTCTGCGGCATCCAACCCGAGCCGGCCCAACCCGCCTCCCATCCCGACGAGGTCACCGTTCAGGAGATGAAGAGGGCGCTCGACGATCCCAAGCTGGGCATCCAGGTACTCGATGTGCGCGAGCCGGATGAATACCAGATCGCCCGTGTGGCCGGCACGCGGCTGGTGCCGTTGAGCACCCTGCCCAAGACGTTCACCGAATTGAATCCCAACCAGCAATATTATCTCCACTGCAAGGCCGGGGTCCGCTCGATGAAGGCGCTCGCTTTTCTGCGTGAGCAGGGCTTCAAGTATCTCAAAAGCGTCAAGGGCGGCATCACCGCCTGGTCGGACGAAATCGACCCCGGCGTTCCGAAGTACTGAGCGCAGAACGCGCCCGATGCCGGCTCACCCGTGGAAATATCCCAGCTCGCGGAGGGAGACGTAATCCCGGAGCCGCTCCGCCGTCCGCCGGCCGAGGATCACGTGGTCCACCACCTCGATCTTCAGCAACTGCCCGGCGCGGATGAGGTCGCGCGTGGTGCGGAGATCCGCCTCCGACGGAGTGGGATCGCCACTGGGATGGTTGTGCACCAGGACGAGCGCGGCAGCGTTGGCCGTGATGGCCGCCTTGAAGACCTCGCGTGGGTGGACGAGGAGGGTGTCGAGCGTGCCGTGAGAGATCTGCTCGATGCGGATCAAGCGGCGACGCGAGTTGAGGAGCACCACCTGGAACCGCTCGACCTCGTACATCCGGTTTTCCTCGCGCAAGAGATCCGCCACCCGTTCCGGCGTGTCCAGCAGCGGCGCCTCCGAGCGCAATTCCAGCGCCATTCGCCGCGCCAGAGTGAAGGCGCTTTTGAGCGCGATGGCCTTGTCGCGCCCGATGCCTTTGATCTGACGCAGCGCATCCAGCGGGGCCCGCGCCAGTGCCTCCAGCGTGCCGTGCTCGCGCAACAACCGGTCGGCGACATCCAGAGCCGAGAGTCCCCGTGTGCCGGTGCGGAGCAGGATGGCAATCAACTCCGCCGTGCGCAGCGAATCGGCCCCTTGGGCCACCAGCCGCTCACGCGGTCGCTCACCGTCCGGCAGGTCCTTGATGCGCAGGGAGCAACTCACTTGAGCCGCTCACATCGCAAATTTCCCTGCCGGGCGCAAGCCCGGTTTCCGGCGCGGGTGGGGGATGGGAATCAAGCTCTCGCGCATCGTGCCGGACGTGGAGCCATCGCCCGGCCCGCCGGAATGGCGGCGTAGCGCGTGCACGGCCGCCGTTGCGATCATTTCGGAGGCACGCCACCGCGCAGATGGGCGACGTGCCGCACGGACCCGGGCTCAAGTCAGATTCAACGGACCGCCCTCGGACAGTTTGACGTTGCCGAAGGTTTTCAGTTCGTGACCGAAGGCGTGCGCGATGGCGAGCCAGAGCCGGTTGTGCGGCACGTTGTCGAACTTGAGCGAACGGCCGGTCTTGAAGCCCAGGCCGCCACCAACGAGCACAAAGGGGATGTTGTCCAGCGAGTGCGAGTTGCCCTTGCCCAGCTCGTTCGTCCAAAGCAGCGTGGTGTGATCGAGCATGGTGCCCTCCCCGCCCGGCTCGGGAATTGCATCCAGCTTCCGGGCGAGGGTGGCGAACTGTTCGCACAGCCACACGTTGATCTTGGTCAGCTTTTCCTGGGAGCCCTCGTTGAGGTCGGGATCGTGCGAGAGGGAATGGTGGCCTTCCTCAATGCCGAGCCAGCGCATGCGGGCCTGGCCGACGGAGTTGGTGAATTGCAGGGTGGCGATGCGCGCCATGTCGTTGACGAGGGCGTTGACCAGCAGATCCACCTGCATGGCGGCCACCTTGGGCATGTCGTTGTTTTCCGTGGACACGCCCTGCTCCAGCACGGGTGCCGGCTGCCGGAGCTTTTGACGCGCGGCCTCCCGCAATTCATTCTCCAACTGCCGGACGTAGGTCGCGTGTTGGTCGAGCAGTGCCTTGTCCTCCTTGCTCAGCTTTGTGGAGACCCGCTTCAGGTCGGCCTGGACATCATCCAGGATGCTACCGAGATTCTCGCGATCCTTCATCTGCCCGTAGAGCATTTCGAAGACCTGGTAGGGGTCGTCGATGGGCGCCACGGGCTGGTTGGGACCGGCGTAGGTCCAGCGCGTCCAGGGATCGGCACGGTTGGGCACGGCGACGCCGAGTTCGAGCGAGCCGAAGCGGGTGCGGGTGGCCGGCTGACTTTGCAGGAAGTTTTTCAGCTCCTGATCGATGGACGGTCCGCTGGCCCAGCCCGCGGGCGTGTCGGAGCCGCCCTGGATGTTGCCGGGAAACAGTTCGATGGCCGTGAGCAGGCAGCTCATGCCCCGCATGTGGCCGTCCCCGTCGCCCCGCACCTTGTTCGAGATGCCCTTGAGGATGAGCGTCCGTTTCTTGAACGGCTCCAGGGGCGCGAGGATGCGCTTGAGTTTGAAGTTCTCACCGGTTTCGTCCGGCCAGAACTGGGGCGGCACCGTGCCGTTCGGGCTGAACATCAGCACCAGCCGCTGCTTGGGCTTGCTGGCGGCGCGGGCCTGCAGGCTCGGCAACCCGGCCACCCAGGGCAGGGCGGCGGCCGAAAGCCCCAGTTGACGGAGGAACTGTCGTCGTTGAATCGAGTTCATGGTCGGCTCGGGGTTGAGGTGGGAAGGCCGTGCGCCGCCGCCGTGGCGACGATCTCGACCAGCAAATGGCGCATGTGATAGCCGGATTCGACAAAGGCGTCGTCCAGCCGTTTCAGCGTATCCACGCCGTAGGCGGCGGGGGACTGTTTGACGACTTGGTGGAACATCTGGCGCACAAACCCACGCCGGGCGTCGTCGCTCGAGGCCGCGTGGCGGGCGACATCGCGCGGGCCGCGCAGGTGGATGACCTCGCCCTCGGCCGTGGTGTAGTCGGACTCGGCGTTGATGGGCTTGTCATTCTCCTTGAGGCGGAAGCGCCCCGTGGCGTCGTAGTTCTCCAAGCTGAAGCCGAGCGGATTGATCGTGGCGTGGCAGGCCATGCAGGTGGCGCTCTTGGTCAGTTCGGTCACCTTCTCGCGCATGGTGAGGGACGGGTCGAACCGGTCGTCCATGAACTCGATGGCCATCGGCGGTGGCTTGAGAAAGCGCCCCAGCACGTTGCGCGTGAGAAACACGCCGCGATGAATCGGGGAGCTCGATTTGTGGTAAGAGAAGGCCGAGAGGAGGTATGGATGCGTGAGGATGCCCGCCCGCTGGTCCGGGTCGAACTTGACCTTGGTGAAGCCCGTGTCCGCCGCTCCGGAGCCTCCGTAGAATTCGGCCAGGCGCCGGTTCATGAAGAGGTAGTCCGCCAGCAACAGTTGCCGGTAGTCGGATGACTCGCTCCAGACCACCTCCTCCACGAATTTCTCCAGGGAAGCGCGCAGGTCGGCCACCAGACGTTCATCGAAGCCGGGATACGCCTTGGTGTCCTTCGCGATGTCCTCCGCCGCGTCCATGGCCAGCCAGTGGTGGAAGAACTCGCGCAGTTTGGCCCGCGCGCGGGGGTCCTGGACCATGCGCCGGGCTTGCGCGACCACCTGATCGCGGGTGCGCAGTTCGTTGCGGTCCGCCGCCCCGCGCAACGCTTCATCCGGCAGCGAATCCCACATGCCCAGCGCCAGGCGGCCGGCCACGGCGTGGCTGTCCGTGGCGGCGCCCAACTCCGGATACAGGAACCGGGGCGATTTCAACACCAGCATTACCGAGCGCTTGAGGGCGGCGTCCGGTTCCACGCCCGGGGCAAACTGCCGGTGCACCACGGCGTGGCGCAGCTCGGGCGTGAGCGGGCGGCGGAAGGCCCGCGCGGCGAATTCGGCCGCGAAATCCTTCAGCCGCTCCACGCGATTCGAAGCGCGCTCGTCCACACCGCTTAACACGGCGATGCGCTCCACGACTTCATTCGCCACCTCGACAGCGGCCTTGGTGGTGGCGTCGTGCCATTCCTTCGAGACGGCCGAGCCGCGCTCGTAGCCCACGCTGGCGTCGTCCGGCGGAAAAGCCGTGCTCACCACCGTAACTTTCGAGGAGGGCTCGGCTGAAAGCGCCTCGGCGGGAATCACCTCCCAGACCCCATGCGGCGGTTTCCATTCGAAACGCAGGGAGGCCGT
>DATLZF010000648.1:0-6385 GCA_035574135.1 Candidatus Methylomirabilota bacterium | reverse complement strand
CCGCCACCGCCGTGCTCCTGCTGCAGGACGAGGGCCGGCTCTCGGTGGACGACGCGGTGGAGAAGTATTTGCCGGAGTTCAAGGGACAGTGGCTGGTCGAAAGCCGCGACGAGGCCACGATGAAACTGAAGCGGCCGACCCGGCCGGTCACGCTACGGGACCTGCTGACGCATACGTCCGGGCTGGGTGAGGTGGCGGCGCCACGGGCGGATTGTTCGCTGGCCGAACTGGTGATGGCCTACGCGCAGGCGCCGTTGCAGTTCGAGCCCGGCAGCCGGTGGCAGTACTGCAACGCCGGCATCAACACGCTGGGCCGCGTGGTCGAAGTGGTCTCCGCCCAGCCGTTCGACCGGTTTCTCGAACGGCGCCTTTTCAGACCGCTGGGAATGCGCGACACGACCTTCTGGCCGTCGGCGGCGCAGATGAAACGACTGGCGAAGTCGTATCAGCCGCGTGCCGATGGAAAGGGGCTCGAGGAGACGCCGATCGCATTCTTGAAAGGCGAGTTGAGCGATCGACGGCGAACGCCGCTGCCGGCGGGCGGTTTGTTTTCGACCGCGGCGGATCTGAGCCGGTTTTACCGAATGGTGCTGAACGGAGGCGAGTGGCGTGGCCGGCGCATCGTTTCCACCGCTGCCATCGCGGCGATGACCCGGGCGCAGACGGGGGAGTTGAAGACGGGATTCACGGACGGCATGAGCTTCGGGTTGGGCTGGGCGGTGGTGCGGGAGCCCATGGGCGTGACGGGCATGCTGTCGGTGGGCACGTTCGGTCACGGGGGCGCCTACGGCACGCAGGGTTGGGTGGATCCGAAGCGGGGCCTGATTTTCGTGCTGATGATCCAGCGGGCGAAACTGCCCAATGCGGACGCCTCCGCGGTGCGGCAGGTGTTTCAGGAAACGGCCGTGCGGGCGCTCGAATAGGGCGCAGTTCAGCGGGAGGCGGAGGGAGGCCGTGCGGGCGCGGCGTTGGTTGCCTGCACCTCACTGGTGCTGGCCTTCATCCGCTTGATGCGGGCGGCTTCGCGGGCGATGGCGAAAATGCAGATGACGAGGCCCAAGACAAGGGCGGCGGCCAGGAACCACGGCCAGCGGTAGCTCCGCCGCTGTTCCGGGGAACGGTCGGTTGACAGATCAGGATTCACGACGCGGCAGGTTATATCCGGATGGTGGCGGTCCGCGCCAGCGCGGCGTGAGGGCCGCGAGGAAAAGAAATGGCGGCCAGGGTGAACTGGCCGCCAAGGTAACCACCTCAATCATCGGCGGGACGCCGTCGGGCGGGGCCGCGGCGCTTGTTCTGCAGGTTTACGGTGGGCTTGGGTGCGCTCCCACTGAGGGGAGCGGCGTTGTAAATCTCACCATTCGCCTTGCGGCGAAAATCGTTTCCATCCACCACGGAACTCGTTTCAAAGATCAGTTCTTGCGACACGACCGAACCCCGGCCGTTCAATCGTCCTCATCGTCCATCATGTCGATCCGACACGCTTCTTCGATCCGCCAGTGTGCTTCCGCGGCGATGAAGTCGTCGACGTCGCTGTGGCCGTTGTTCCGGCTATTCCGCCACTCGCGACAGTCGCCGGAACCCGGCGTAAACCGGGGCGAGGCACACCCGTTAATACCCCACGCCCGGCGAAAAGTTTCCTCGAGCAGCAAGCGGATGGCTTCCCGATTGAGGCGCCGAAACCGGCGGATCATCCGCCAGCCCGGGAACTCGTTGCCGCAGGCCAGGCGGAACAGAACGTCTTCGCGCATCGTGGCCTCGATATCCTGGGATCGGTAGGTCCCCACGGCGTAGCAGTAGGTGATCACCGCCAGCATCTGCCGCGCCTGGCAGGCGGTGCCGGCGTTGGCTGCCACCACGGGGTCCAGTTCATCGTCTGCGAATTCCCTCATGGCCTGAATTACGCAGTTCGCCATGTCGTGCCCACCCATGGTGCTGCGCAAGTCCTTCGGCGTCGGCCCCGTGCTTGCGCGCCGAACCCATTCGTTGGTCTCCAATGCCGTCATCGCAATCCTTTCGTCTCCTCCTCCTCCGTTCGTCTTCCATACTTGGATACGGATTGGGTCGAGGCAGCTTTCAGGAAAAGCGGAATCTGCGGCCCGGCGTGACGAATGGCGGGCAGGCGCGGGGGCGGGGATGTGGACGTTGAGTGCCGGTGACGCGGCGTCGATGTCAGGACTCGAGGCGGAATGCGTCTGTTCCGGGCGCATGGCGCTTTTCCTGCGGGGAGACGCGCCCCGCCTCGACTGTGGATGGTTCCGCCGTCACCGGTGGTTCGGCACCGACGTTTCGCGGAGGAGGTGCTGTCGCTGTGGGGGAAACGACTGTGACAACGGGCAGGCGAAGGACCTCGCTTTGGTAGGTGTAGCCCGTGGCCAGTGTCTCCTGAATCACGGCGCCGGTCGGAGGCGTTTCCTTCGCATGGGGAAGCTGGTGGTGTTCGGTGCGGAACGGTTCACCTGGGCGGGCTTCGATGGGCACGAGCCCGATCCGGCGTGCGGCATCGTAGCACGCGCCACGGAACTTTCCGAGTTGTTCCCTCAGGGCGGGCTGACCGGAGCGGTTCGCTGCCAAGGCAAGGGCGTAAACGTGATCGAGTATGCGGATGAGGGTCTGAAGCCATTCGCCCTCGTTGCGGCGCAACTTCTCCAATTCGAGGCGCAGCCGGCTCCGTTCGTTGTCGTTGGCCTTCTGCATGAACTCGGCGAAAGCGCGGGCCTCGGCGCTCATGCGCTCGGTGATCTCGCGGGCGGCATCGACCGCCCTGGTGGCGTGCTCCTGGACCGCTTGCCACTGGGCGGTGGCCAGCCGGACCTGTTCGCCCACTGTTCGTAGTTGCTCCAGTTGCGCGACGGTGGTCGCGAGTTGATTGGCTTCGGCCAGGCGCAGGGCGGCGCGGTGATCGAGCACAAACGGCCACACGGCGAGGCCCGCACCAACGGCGACACACGCTGCCACAAGCAGCAGGGGCGCGGTGGTGAGGGGGTAGGGTTGCGAAATGGCGGCCCCGGCGGCCACGCCGAGCAATATCAGGTCTCCCAGCAGAAACGGCCACTTGGTCAACGAGGGCACGATGCGGTCAGTCATAACGGCGAGATGGTGTAGGCCATCCTCCCCGTTCTGGCCATGCTATTCTCGGCGTCTTGGGGAGCCGGCCACTGTCCAGCCAAGGGCCGGATTGTCTTGAGAGATGGCAGCACCCGTTGCCGGCGACAGCGGCCATGGGGCTGGCAGCAGTTGTGCTCCTTGTCCGGTTGCCTGGAGTTGTCGCTCATCGGATGGTCACGATGCCCCGGGCAGTGGTATGCGAGTAAACGTGCTTCAACCCGGCGCCGATCGCCAGATGGGTCACACCCTCATGGAGGTTCTGGTCTCCATTCTGATCATGACCATGACTGTGGTGGCGACGGTGAACGGTTATCTGCTGTCCTCCTATCGCGCCGAGTGGTCCGCCCACTCCCTGGCGGCGCACTCTCTGGCCCTGCAGCGTATCGAGCAAGTTCGGGCGGCGAAGTGGGATCAGGCGGCCTATCCGGCGGTGGACCAGGTAGTGCAGGCCAATTTTCCAGTGACGACCAACGTGCTCGACCTGCCGTCGTCTGGAACGAACATGGTGTATGCGACCAATTATACGACCATCACGACGGTTTCGACCAACCCCCCGCTGAAAATGGTGCGTGTGGACTGCGTCTGGCAGTTTCCCGGTCGGGGCGTTTACAGCAACACCGTGGTCTCCTACCGGGCTCCTGACCAATGAAAAAGCTCCAACTGCCACAGGCCGGCGTCCGGCCGGTCCGCCTCCGCGCTTTTACCCTCACCGAGGTGATGATCTCGATGACGATCATTGTCATGGTGTTCACGGGCATCCTTACCACGCATGTTTTTGGCCTCCGCCTGTATGACCTGACGCGGGCCAAACTCGGCGCCAGCGACGATGCCCGCGCGTCGCTGGGCAAGATTGCGCTCGACATCCGTTCGGCGAAGCTGGTCCGGATTGGCACCGGGACCTCGAACAGCTTTGTCGAGTGCCCGATCAACACCCTGCAAACTGGCAACGCCATCCAGCTATACCCCTCGACCAACACCAATTTCTTTGTGCGCTATTATCTCGACCCTTCGGATAACCACCTCAAGCGCACCACCAATGACCTGGGTGTTGTCACGGTCATCGCTCACTCGATCAGCAACTACAATGTCTTTACCGCCGAGAGCTACGCCGGATCGATCCTGACCAACAACGAGAACAATCGGGTCATCGGGCTGAAACTGCAGTTCGTGCAGCTCTTCAACCCGTCTCTGCCCATCGGTCCCGGGAACTACTTCGACCATTACCAGTTGAGCACGAAGATCACCCGTCGAACCCTGGAATAGTCATGAGAACGAGATTGAATCCGCAGCGGCGTCGGGCCGCTGGCTACACGTTGGCCTTGGTGCTGGCCTTTCTGACCGTCGGCCTGCTCATTCTTGGCGGTGCGCTGGAATGGAGTTCAACCAACGCCTCCCTGAATGATCGCAACAACACCTACTTCACCACCTTGGCGGCGGCGGAGGCGGCTACTGAGAAGGTTTTGGCTCACCTTGCCCGCGACTACCAGTCCCAAGGCGAATCTCTCGTCCATGCCAATTTGGACACCTACCGGCTCTTGGTGCCGACGGCGGCCGAGGATCCGCTGTGGGCGGGCTTTGCTTTCAAAAACAACTCCGGCGAGGTCAATCGCACCCATGTCGAGCGCATCGTGGCCGAGGCTTACACCCCGCTTCAATCCCAGTACCAGGGTATCTATGGGCTCGCCTCTACGTACCGGGTGCAGTCCAACGCGCGCTCCCTCTCCGGGTCGGCTCCGGTCGAAGTGGGGCTGCGCCAGGATGTCCAACTGGCGTCCATCCCGATCTTCCAGTTTGCCATCTTCTATTCCATGGATCTCGAGATCAATCCGGGGCCGAACATGAACGTCACCGGCCGCGTGCACGGCAACGCCAACCTCTACATGCAACCGGTCAACACCCTGACCTTCCAAAGCCACGTGACGGCCTCCGGTCAGTTGGTCTTCAACAAGCATCCGGAGGATCCCTTGAGTCGCAATACCAACAACAGCCACGTGGTTTTTCAGGGCGAACACGACGCCAATGTGGGCTCAATCACTCTGCCCATCGGCACGAACAACACTCCGGAGGCCGTCGCCGCCATTCTCGATATTCCGCCAGAAACCGAATCCGAGTACTCCGCCATGGGCAAGCAACGCTTTTACAACAAGGCCGACTTGATTGTGCTGGTGTCCAATGCCTCGGTGACGGTCAAGAGCGGCCGCTTCAACAACTTCGCCACCACCATCCCGAGTTCGGAATGGGGCAGCTTCGTCTCCACCAGCGCTTCATTCTACAATTGGCGCGAGGCCAAAACCGTGGCCGCGGTGGACATTGACGTCGGCAAGCTCAAGACCTGGAGTGAGACCAACACCACGCTCCACGCAGCCCTGGGGCGGGATGTGCGCTCGATCTACGTGGCCGATATGAGGTCGCACGGTTCCGGTTACCAGTCGGGCGTGCGCGTGCGCAACGGGCAGACGCTGCCGAGCCTGGGGCTGACCGTCGCCACGCCCAATCCGATCTATGTCCAAGGACATTTCAATGCCCCCTCCGCCCACCTCGGTACCACGAACACATCCCTGACCAAGCCGGCCGCGCTCGTGGGTGACGCGATCAACATCCTCTCCACGTCCTGGAGCGATGCCAACAGCACCGCGAGTCTGAGCTCGCGCAATGCCGGCAATACCACCGTCAATGCTGCGTTGCTGGGGGGCATCGTCCCGTCCGGCGGCGGCAGCTACAGCGGCGGCGTGGAGAACTTCCCGCGCTTCCTCGAGAACTGGTCCGGCGACACCCTCACCTACAACGGCTCCATGGTGGTGATGTTCCGCAGCCGCGTGGCCACGGCTCCGTGGGGTGCTTCCAACGTGTACAATCCCCCCACGCGCAACTGGGCCTTTGACGTCAACTTCATGGACTCCACCAAGCTGCCTCCGGGCACTCCCGAGGCGCGTGTGCTGGTGCGGGGAGAATGGGCGGCCGTGCGGCCCGGAACGGGCAGTTGAAAAGTATGAAAAGGCTTTTCCTCCGAATGATCGTCACTCTGGGTTTCGCTGGTCTGCTCGCCGCGCCGTCGTGCGCCGCCGACCCGGCGGTTCAGGTGGCTTCCCGCTTGCGGGAGCTTCCCGAGGCGGGTCAGGTCTTGGAAACCGTGCTGGTCGCCGACCGGTTCGAAGTGGCTTTCATTCCGCCGACCGATTGGAAAGCGAGCGCTGATTCGGGAGGATTCCACTGGCGGTGGGCTCCCCGCGACCGTGCGAGCCTGATGTCCTTGCAGATCCAGGCCAGTGCGGCGGCC
>DATLZF010000647.1:0-8735 GCA_035574135.1 Candidatus Methylomirabilota bacterium | reverse complement strand
CATCGTGCAACCCGCCTCGACGGAATGTTGGATGGGCACAACGACGCGCGTGCCGGCGCTGACCTCGCAACCGGCCTTGACCACGAACGCCGGCTGGATTTCCAGCGGAAAGCCGAACACCGAGAGCGTGATGGGCGGCAGCGGCGCGTAAGCCAGTTGGCGCTCCTTTTCCAAAAGCGACAGGCCGCCGTTGCTCGCGCCGCCCTCGGCGGTGAGCACAAGGTCCAGATCGGAGCGCGTGGAGAGCGTCCACACCACCTTCTGGATCGCCGCTTCGCGGATGCGAACGTCCAGGCCGATGTTCAACCCGCGCAGCAGATACTCGCCATCCAGCGTGATGCCCGGGCCGAGTTTCACGTCGTTGAACGGAAAGTGCAGCGTGAAGAACCCGAGCAGGTCGGCCAACTCGCCGGCGCGCGGTCCTTTGTCCAACGCGGCGCTGATGGCGTCGCCGCGCTTGTCCCACTCTGAGCCGGTGAACATCGAGTTGCCGTGCGGCGGGTTGTAGGGATCGCGCACCGGATCATCGAAAGCATCAAGCTGCGTGCGCTGGATTGTGCCGGCGCACAGCACCTCGTAAAGCTGCCGCACCCAGCCGCTGACGAGCACGCTGCCGTTGGTGACGACCACGGACTCGACCAGCAACATCTCGGTGCGATGCTGCTGCCCATCTTCGTGAAACAGATTGTAGTTCTCCTCGGCATGAATGAGCTGGGACAGCAGATGCATGGTCGGCGGCTCGGTCGCCCCGGGCCGGCGCAGCGTGTGGCCCGCCGCCGACGGATTTTCCAGGAGCAACGTGCCGGGCGTAAGCGACGCCAGCAGCGTGGTGTTGGTGGCAAACTCGATGGTGGCGAAATGATTCGTGCCGCCGCCAGACTCGGTGTAGGCCACAAAGGCCGCGTCCGTCGCCGCGTCCACCGCCGCAACGGGTGGGCACATTTGATACAACTCGACGCTGCTAATTTGCAGCCGCTGGCCGGCGAGCACGGTGTTGGTCACCAGGGCCACGTTCGTGGCGGCGCACCGGAGGAGCAGCGGCTCGGGTGCTGTGGCAACGGACGAGCTGGTGCTGCCGGCGGGGGCGAGATCGGGCAATTCCAGGAACGGCGTGACCACTTCCACCGGCCAGTCGGGCGGCGCAGGCGCGTTGGGGAAGATCATGACCTGGCCGTGATACCCGCCGCCGGTGTTGCGCACGCTCACGCGGAACGCGAGCACCACCTGATCACCCGGTTCGTTGGTTTGCCCGGTGAGCACCACGTCGTCGAGCACCAGTTCGTAGGCCCGCGTGTCGCTCGAATTCATGAAAGTGCCGTAGCCGGGCGCGGCGTGATAGTCCGCCGGGTTCGGCGGCACGGAATACGGATCAGTGCCGGCGAGATACTCCGCCTCGTCATTCTGGCCGTCGCCGTCCGAGTCCCGCTCCGCCAGCGGCCGGGCGGCCTGGTAAATCCAACCCAGGTGCGGCTGGACGAGCGTGAACCCGGCCACGTTGCCATAGACGCCGTTGTTGTTCGTGCCCGCGCCGGTGTTGACGAACGACAACACCCCCGCCACGACCGGCGACGCGCTCAGGCAATAACCCGTGTCCGGCAGCCGCGGGTAGCCCGGCCACAGAAACGCCGGCCCGCCGCTGTCGCCCTCCGCCGGAAAGAAATCGCAGACCGCCGCGTCGAAGTAACCTGACACCCCTTGCATCGAGTTGGTGCAGGGTCGCACCGGGTTGGCCGTTTCATTTTCGCCCATGAAACTGAACTCACTCTCCGCGGCCGGCCGCCGGAACGCGTAGGACGGATTCAGACACGCGAACGCCCCGTTGGTCCACCGGTCGAAATCCATCAACCCCACGGATGCCGGCGTGGTGGGGAACACATTCGTCGGCGTGCCGTTGCCGGCGGTGGTGGTTACGCCGGCGGTGGCGTCGAGTGTGTTTAATCCGGTGGCCAGGAAATCCGGATTGCCGTTGCCGCCCGTGTAACCGTCGCCCTGCTCGCCAAAGCCGGCGATGACCACGCCCACTGGCGCGCGCAGCGGACTGGAGTTCAGCCGCGCGTAGTTCGACACGCCGACGACGCCGGTCGTCAGCCGGACCAGCGCCAGATCGTTGCCGAGCAAATACTGCTCCTTGGTCCAGCCCGGGTGATTGGTGAAGCTGTCCACCAGCAACACCTGGCCGTCGTCGGTCTCCACGCGGAGGTTGGCCGGCAGCACGCCGCCGCCCGTGCCGTTCGTGCCTTCGAGGGCGTGGGCGCAAGTGAGCACCCAGTTCGAGGCCAGCAACGTGCCGGACCAGGTCAGGAAATCCGCCGAGCCGTTGCCGTCCACATCCACCGGCGCGAGGTTGCGCAGGCGGACGACGACCTGGTTGACGGCGGGATTACCCGGCTCGCGGCCCATAAGGGCGAGCACATCCTGGCCGGCGACATTCGTGCCGAACGCGCGGTCGGGAGCGGGCGTGATAACGGCCTGCGCCGGCCCGGCGGCCAGCATTGCGATGGCAAAGGCAGCCTGACGACAGATCATGGTTGAAGGGGCGGTTGGACTCGTGCGTTTCGCGTTGAGGATTGGTTTGGATGCTTTCCACTGATTTCACAGGGGTGGAACATGTCGTGCAGTTGGCAGCAAGGTTTCCGGGGTGGTTTTAACGCAGGCGATAAAGGCGCTGGACACCTTCACCCCCGCGGCGTCGGGTCCACAATTCTGGACGCGCTTCAAACGCTCTGCGCCGGCCCGAAACGGCAACTCGCCGTGCTTACTGCCCCGCTCCCAGAGGTACGGTCTCGCGGCCTTGCGCCCCCGGCGCCTTGGTCCTCGCGCATCGTTGCTTGGCTCTCCGGGCGCGGGGAACCTTGCTTGTCCGGCCGGAGTGTTACTGAGTTTTACCGGATCCCAAGCCTGCGCGCACACCACCGGGCGCGCTGTCCGAAAGGCGCAGTCGGCGGTGCCATCTCGGGGCTTGGATCGTGGCGAGGTAAAGCTCGCAAGTCCCCTGCCTACCGCTCCACGCCGGCATAATGGTTATAGTCTTGGCCGCTTCCGGTCCCCCAGTTTGGCTCCCAGATGCTATTCCACAAATTCTCCCAAGGAATGCGGGCGCCCGACTGCCACGTCCCGTTGTTCAGGCCCTTCGCCGCACGCAGCAGCAGGCCGACGTTGTCGCCGGCTTCGCCGCGGTCGAGGAACTTGTGATATGCGACATCCAGGCCGGTGGTCATCTCACGAATGTCAATTCTCAGATCGTCAAGGGCGATGCCACGCCCGTCGCACAGAACAATTTTGTCAGCACGTCCGTCGTGCGAAGTTAGAACTGCGGCCGATACTTGTTTCGGAATGGAGTGTGGCGACCGCCCCCTTCCATTTTCCCGGTGCGCAGCAGCAAGCCCACGTTGTCGCCGGCTTCGCCGCGGTCGAGGAGCTTGAACTCGAAGATGTCATCGTTTTCCCATGGATCGGCCTCCTCGGGAATGATCTTCCTTTTCTTTTGGTAGCGATTGCCATCGGCGGCTACATAGAGTTTCGTCTTGGCAGGGTTGACCGTGATGCTGCGCCCGCCTCCCGCCATGCGGACCTGCGTTTTGAGTGTGTCCTTCAGGCCGCTGGTGGCTTTTTCCCGGACACGCGAGACAGACTCATCCAGCCCGTCTATCTTGAGACGGAAGTTCGCGGGCAGCCATTTGCGGGCAGTCACGTTCATGGAGATGCGGTTGGGCATACCGCCATTGAGGGTGCGCGCCGTCTTCGGGTCGTAGAGCGGGTTAGGGCTCTTGACCCTGTCGAACAGGGCGCCACCCAAGGAAATGCGAGCGGTCCCGCCGACGGGGACGTCGCGCGCGGTGAGCGGGTCGTAGAGCGGGTTTTGCCCTGTTCTCCAATCGCTTGTCGCCTCGAACAGCGGGTTTTCCCCTTTCGCCCCACTTTCCTGATAAAGGGGGTTGCTCTGAGCGCCCTGCATCCCTCCGCTGTAAATCCCGATTTCCGGCTCCCAATACATGCCGCGGTAGAGCCAGCGCTGGCCGGCGGGTGAATCGCTCACGGGCAGGCCGTTGCCGTCCACCAACGGATTGCCCTCGGCATCGAGGAAGCTCGGCTGGCCATAGTCGTCATACTCGTAGCGTTCGAGCACGGCACCCGAAGCGTCGGTGAGCGCCAGCGCGTTGCCCAGGTCGTCGCAGAGGACATAAGCGGGGTCGCCGCTGGCGCGAATCACTGCCCCGTTGCTGTCTTGGAAAATTGCGTAAGCCTTTCGGAATGCTCCATCCTGCCATTCTTCCACCACGCGGCCGTCCTCGGGATGGCGGATGAAGCGCACAGTCTGCGGCGCCAGCGGCGGCGGCGGATAAGTGGTGCGGGTGACGCAGCGGCCGAGGGCGTCGTAGGTGTAGCTGACCATGGGCGACAACAGGCCGCCCTCCATGCGCTGCACGGCTACCAACCGATCCGCGTAGTCGTATTGGTAAAACATCTCTCCTTCCGCCGTGGTGGCGCGGATGCGGTTGCCGTTGGCGTCGTATTGGAAGGCGCCGAAGGGTGTCAGCGTGTATTGGTTCATTTGGAAGTCCGCCGGTTCGGGCAGCGTGGCGTCCATGGTATAGGGCTGGGCCACGCCATCCTCGACGACGACCTGGCGGTTGCCGTTGGCATCGAGCTGGTATTGGCGGAAGGACTCGCCGGCACCGGTCTGGCGGACGCTTTGGGCGAGGCGGTCGAGCGCGTCGGCCTGCCACCGGTTGGTCAGGAGCGGGCCGCCCTGGACGAAGGGCACGAGTTGGGCGCGCAGGGTCTTGTTTTGGCTGCGGTCGTAGGCGTAGCTGCGCTGATCAATCACGGCGCCGCCGCCGGCCGCCTGATGGTTGACGCGGGCCACCTGTTGCCAGCCGAAATCGCCGGGCTGGTTGGGCGGATTGAGCGTGCCGTTCCAGTTGAAGCGAGTATTGATGCCGTTGGCGCGGGCGATGCGCGCGAGGCGATCGGGGCCTTCGTAGGCGAACGTGGCCAGCGGAGTCACTTGACCGCCGGCCACGAGGTTGAGGGCGGAGACCCGGTTGAGCGCGTCATATGCGGCGGTCAACGCTCGGCCCGAGGGCAGTTCCAGCGAGGTGATGTTCCCCTCACCGTCACGAGTGACGCGGGCCGCGATGCAGTCCTGCTTGGCCTTCTCACGCGCCTCAATCTCTGACCGACCGAGACCGACGCCGAAGTAACTGAATTCGACCATCGAAGCATCGTTGGTGGCCAGGACAAGCCGCGACAGTCCGTCGTAGGCAAACTCCTCGAAGGTCGTGGTGGCGGCCACGCCGGGACCGGGCGTGATGTCGCGACGCACGCACCGGTCCAGCAGGTCGTAGGTGGCGGTGACGAGCGTGCCGTTGGCGTCGCGGGTCTGCACGAGGTTGCTGAAGCCATCGTAGGCGAACTGCGTCACGGTGCCGTCGGCATTGGTGACGGCTACGCAGCGATCCAGCGAGTCATAGGCGTAGCGGGTGACGTTGCCGTTGCCGTCGGTCACGCTCATCAGACGCGTGTCCTGGTATTCGACGTGGGTGGTGTTGATGGTGACGCCGGCGTCGCACGGCCCAACGTAGCTGAGAACTTCGCGGCAGCGGCCGAGGCCGTCGTATTGGTAACAGGTGTCATTGCCCCTCGGGTCGGTCACGCGGACGCAGTTGTGACGCGAGTCGTAGGCGAAGCGGGTGATGTTGCCCACGTTGTCGGCCTCGGTGAGCAGGCGGTCGCAGGCGTCATAGGTGCGGCTGAGCAGGAACGCCTGCTCCGGCCCCCCAAGGTCGGAGCGGGCCCACTGGCGGACGAGAGTGACGTTGCCCGCGGCGTCGTAGGCGAACTCGACGCGGTTGTTGGCGGGGTCGGTGATGGCGACGCAGCGCCCGGCCGTGTCGTAGGTGTAACGGGTGGTGCGCCCGAGGTCGTCGGTCTCACTGACGAGCTGGCCGTTGGGCGCATAAACGCGGGTGTGAGTGGATTCGCCGTCGCCGATGGGTTCTTCGGTGAAGATGTCGAAGAAGCTGCCGATCCTGCGGACGCAGCGGTCGAGGGCGTCGTATTCAAAGCGCGTCTCCAGCAGGCGCCGGTTGCTGACACTGCCGGGCACGTCGTTGGTTTCGCCGAAGTGGCGGACGCGGGTGAGGTTCCCGGCGCGGTCGTAGGAGAAGAGCGTGACGTTGCCGGCGGCGTCGGTGACGCGCACGGGCTGGCGAAGGCCCCAGTCGATGTTTTTTTGCTTGACGGTGAGAGGCTCTTCCTTGCTCTCGCGATGGACATCACCCTTCGCGTCGTAATCCCACCGGTTGGTGGCGCTCAGGCCGGTGCCGGGCGCGGCCACCGCCGTGAAGAGCAGGCCGCGTTCGTCGTAGGTGAAAACGGTTTGCTGGTTCGGGTCCTCACCGCTGACAGCGCGCGGGCCTTCGAGCCGGATCAGATTGTCGGTGGCGTCCCAACTCAGGCGGTTGGTGAGGAACACGGTGCCCTGCTGGACAACGTGGGCGACTTCATGCGCGAGGAGCACGGGCCGATCGAGCGCGTCGAACTCGGTGAAGCTGGTCCACCAAGGATTGGTGGCGTCGAGCGCTCCGGTGGCGTCGCGGTTTTCCCGGTCCACCTGCACAACATTGTCGTTGGCGTCATAGAAGAAGCGGGTGGTGATGCGCTGGCCGCCGCCGGCGGGGGGTGACTGGACCTGAACGACCTGATCGAGGGCATTGTAGGTCCAAAGCGTGTCGTTGCCGCGCGGGTCCACGCAGCGGGTGAGATTGCCGCGGGCGTCGTAGTCGCAGGCGGTGGTGAGGTTCAGGCCGCCGGCGTCGCACACGGCGGTGGCGAGGTAACCGGCCATCGGGCCGTTGGTGTAGTAGGTGAAGGTGTCCTGCCGGCGACGGCCCTCGGCGTCGGCGGGCCGCACGCAGCGGATCAGGCGGCCACGGGCGTCGTAGTTGAAATCCCAAGCGACAATTGCGCCGCTCTTGCGGTCGGAGGTGCTGGCCTGGAGGAGGTTGCCGTGGTCATCGTAGGTGGCGGTGGTGACGTTGCCGCGCGGGTCGGTGACGCGGGTGAAGTGGAAATCCGGCAATTGAGCCTTGCCCACGCCGCCGCCGCCGAGGCGGAAGCCGCCAGCGGCTTCCTTGGATTTGATGGTGCGCGCGACCATGCCACGCGTAGAGGCCTCGTAAAGCACGGCGTTTTTAGGATTTTGGAGAGCCCCACCCATCCTGTGACCGTGAGTAAAAGTAGGTATCGTAGCGGTCTTGCTACTTCCGATCAATCCTTTCCGAACAGACGAGCCGAACCGCGGATCATGCTCGAAACGCCAGACGCGCTCGGCAATGTCCGCCCGGCCGTCGCCGTCCAGGTCGCCCACGGCCACGGAGATTTCGCGATGGACGCGCAGGTCGCCCTTCTTGCGCGGGTTCGCGGCGGGGTCGAAGTCGCGCTCGTAAACGCACCGGATTTCGTCGCCATCGGGCCAGACGTAGCGGACGCAAAGTGAATCGTTGTTCCACTCGAAGGCGGTTTCGTAGTAATCCGGGTCCTCGGCGCGCAGCTTGCCCGTGGGGCGGTTGGCCACATCGGTCACGGGCTGCTGCGGGTTGGAACGACCGGTGAACTCGCGCACCATTACCGGCCGGTTCAGCGAATCGCAGAAGGTTTCACAGACATTGCCCACGCCGTTGCGGACAACGCACCGAACGACGGCGTAACGGTTGTTCGGGCTGGCCGTGACCGCGCCGCGCCAGATGTCCTTCTTTTCGATGCCGCGCTGGATCGAGGCCACGGCGTCAAACTCGACGGTCGCCGGGTCCGCGCTGGCCGGGTAGGTCACCCGCAGCCAGGTCTGGCCTTTCGGGTCGGTGATGGAAGTGAGGTTGTGGTTGAGGCGCTCGTCAGCCGCGCCCTTGGTGTAGGTATAGCTGGTCGTTTTACCGGCCGGGAAGTCGTTGCCTGTGGGGGTGTCCGTCACGGGCGGAGTGGTGACGCCGGCGAGGTCGCCCGGCCCGCCACCGATGCTGCGGTTGCTGTGATAGGTATAGGTCCAGCGTCGGCCGGTGAAATCCGTGAGTGAACGCAGAAAACCATCAGGCGTGTATTCAAAGGTGAACGTGCGACCCAAGGTGTCCACCACCTCGATCAGCCGCGCCTGCAGGTCGTAAATAAACTGGAGCTGGTTGCCGTTGGCGTCGGCGATACGGGCAATGCGCCCGCCGGCCGGGCGCACAGCGAAGTTGTAAAACTCCCACACTCCCTTGCCGGGGAATTCCAGGATGAAGTTACCGGTCGTGTCGTCCCAGCGGCCGTGCCAGAAGAACTCGTCGCGCGAGAACGTGCCGTCGGCCTGGCGGAACATCACGTCGCGCCGGCCCGTGCCGTCGCACACCGCGATATCCTCGCCTTCGGCCTCGATGTAGAGGTTGTAGGAATGATCCCAGCCGTGCCCCATGGGCGTGGAGCGGCCGGTGCGCGAGCGGTAGGTGCGAACGAAGGCGAAGTCCAGCCCCACACCGGGCACCACCACGTCACAAACCTGCAATCGCAGTTCACCCGTGGCCGGCAGCAAATCGAGGCCGTCGCAGTCATTGTCGCCGTGGTCGGCGCGCAGGTCATGGCCGTCGCAGTCATCGTCGCCGCCCGCAGACCGCAATTTATCGGACAAATTCAGCCCGACGAGATTGGCTCCCACCTTGCCGGTTCGGCTCCACTCCGGGCTGGCGGGCGGCTCGGCGGGC
>DATLZF010000646.1:0-5847 GCA_035574135.1 Candidatus Methylomirabilota bacterium | reverse complement strand
TTGGTCGCCGGCGGAGCAAACGAGGTGACCAAAACGTCGGGCTGGCGCGGGTTGGCCACGAGCAGGTAAATCACGAATGCTGCCGCCAGCGCGGCGTTCAGCACCAGAAACAACTGCAGCAGACTTTTCTCGCGCATGTCCTGAGCATTCTGGGCCGGGGAACCCTGCTGCGGCAAACCTTATGTCGAGGCCGGGTGCGAGCGGAAGTGGCGGGCATCAAGGCGCGATGGGCGGCCGCGGGACTCCGGCTCAGGGCGGGGAACGGCCGAGCGCTGCCGGACGGCCGCCCGGGAAGTCGGCGCTCATGACCGTCACTTCCCGTTGCGCCCGTTCAAGCCGGAGCTGCACAACTCACGGCACTGCCATCAGGTCCCAAGGGTGCACGCTCCGAAGAGTGGGGAGGAGCAAAGCATTTGGAGGGAGATGGTGCGCGATACAGGGTTCGAACCTGTGACCCCTACCGTGTCAAGGTAGTGCTCTACCACTGAGCTAACCGCGCACTGACGGCGGCCCGCAACACTGCCCAACGGGACCCGTGCTTGGCAAGAGTAGAATCCGGTGCCGCAGCTCTCGACTGCCCCGGCCCGGGGCCGCGGCGGGCCAGGACACAGGCCTTGCTGCGCCCGGAACGGCCCGGTATAAGCTGAGTCGAAAGCCCCGGAGACCCGGAGACCCGCTGGCGTCGGGCCGGCAAAGATCGAATGCCGCCCCGCGGTCGAACCGTCAGAAGATCAGCCCAGTCCAATGAATGGCACGCATCGAATCCTCACGGCGGCGCTCCTTGCCGCGCTCGGCAGTCTCCTGAATCCGGGCGCCAGGGCCGACTCTTCCGACACCAAGCGGCCTGTTTCGCTGCTCCTGCACGTCGATGATTCGGCGACCGACCGGCCCCTCCAACTGCGCGGCGCAGATGCCCGCCTGCAAGTCCTGGTCAGCGCGATCCATGCGGATGGCACGACCGAGGATGTCACCCGCAAGGTCAGGTATGAAATCGCCCCGGAAGGTCTGGCGCGCATTTCCAAGTCGGGATCCGTCATGCCGCTGGCGGACGGTGAAGGAACTCTCACGGCGCGCCTGCACGAGACCCAGGCCGTCTCCCGCCCGCTCCAGGTGACGGGTTTCAACGAATCCCCGACCGTGAATTTCCCCAACCGCATCGTCCCGATCTTCACCAAGGCGGGCTGCAACGGCGGCGGCTGCCACGGCAAATCGGGTGGGCAAAACGGATTTCGCCTGTCGTTGCTCGGTTTCGAGCCCGCGGAAGATTACGAGTATCTCGTCAAGGAAGCCCGCGCCCGGCGCCTCTTTCCCGCCGCCCCTGATCGTAGTCTGCTCCTTTTGAAGGGCACGGCCACGCTGCCCCACGGCGGCGGCAAACGGCTCGAGCCCGGCTCGGACGACTATCGCCTGCTCGTGCGCTGGATCAGCCAGGGCATGCCCTACGGCAGCACGAACGACCCTGCCGTGGCGCGCATCGAAGTGTATCCACGCCAGCGCCGCATGGCTCTCGGCGGTGAGCAGCAACTCGTCGTCACCGCCCACTACACCGATGGTTCCAGCGAAGACGTGACCCGCAGCGCGCTCTACGAGGCCAATGACAAAGACATGGCGCAGACCACCGAAACCGGCCTGGTGCAGCTCTTCCGCCAGCCCGGCGACGTGGCGGTGATGGTCCGTTACCAGGGCAAGGTTGCCACCTTCCGCGCCACCATCCCCCTCGGTGCCACCATCGCCAGCCTGCCCCCACCGAAGAATTTCATCGACGAGCAGGTCTTCGCCAAACTCCGGGCCGTCGGCATGCCGCCCTCCGACCCGTGCGACGACCTGACCTTCCTGCGCCGCGTCACGCTGGACGTCGCCGGAAGGCTCCCCACACCGGATGAGATCCGCCGCTTTCAGGCCGATCCGGACCCCGCCCGGCGCGATCGCTGGGTGGATCGCCTGCTCGACAGCCCGGAATACGCGGACTACTTCGCCAACAAATGGAGCGCGCTCCTGCGCAACAAGCGCACGGACGGCAAACACACCCGTGGCACGTTCGCCTTTCACGGCTGGATTCGCGACAGCCTGGCGGAAAACAAACCCTTCGACCAGTTCGTGCGCGAAGTTCTGGCCGCCTCGGGCGACATCGCCCTGCAGCCGTCGGTGGCCTGGTACCGGCAGGTGCGCGAGATGAATCACCAGCTCGAGGACACCGCGCAACTGTTCCTTGGCCAGCGAATGCAGTGCGCGCAATGTCATCATCATCCCTACGAGAAGTGGAGCCAGCAGGACTACTACAGCTTCGGCGCCTTCTTCTCGCGCGTGGGCCGCAAGGCCGGCAGCCAGCCCGGCGAGGAAATGATCTTCCACCGGCGCGGGCCGGCCCGGGCCACGCACAAGAAGACCAAGCAGCCGGTCCCCCCCGCCGGCCTTGGCGCCCCTCCGGTGTCACTCGCGCCCGAAGATGATCCGCGGCAGGCACTGGTGGATTGGATGACCGCGCCGGACAACCCGTACTTCGCCCGCTCGCTCGCCAACCGGTATTGGAAGCACTTCTTCGGCCGTGGCCTCGTCGAGCCGGAGGACGACATGCGCGAGACGAATCCGCCGACCAACCCGGAGTTGCTCGACGCGCTGGCCCGGCACTTCGTCCAGTCCGGTTTCGACCTGAAGGCCCTCGTGCGCGCCATCTGCACCTCGCGCACCTACCAGTTCAGCGCGCTGCCCAACGAGCACAACAAGGTGGACAAGCAGAATTTCTCCCGCTTCTACCCGCGGCGGCTCACGGCCGAGGTGCTGCTCGACGCCATCAATCAGGTTACCGATGTGCCGAGCAAGTTCGACGGCCTGCCCGAGGGCACCCACGCCGTCTGCCTGCCGGACAACAGCTACAACCAGTCGTCCTACTTCCTGCAAGTGTTCGGCCGGCCCGAGGCCAGCAGTTCGTGTGAATGCGAGCGCAGCCAGGACGCCAGCCTCGCGCAGAGCCTGCATCTGCTGAACTCCAAGGACGTGCAGGCCAAGTTGACCAGCGATCGGGGCCGCGCCGCCCGACTGGCCGCCGACACGACGCGCGCAGACGAAGCCAACGTGCGCGAGCTCTACCTGTGGGCGTTCGCCCGCGAGCCGCGTCCGGAGGAAATTGAAACCGCCCGCCAACACATCGCCAAGGCGTCCTCCAAGTCCAGCGACGACAAGGGCAACCCCGTCAACGGCCGCCGCCAGGCCTACGAAGACCTGCTCTGGGCGCTGATCAACACGAAGGAGTTCCTCTTCAATCACTGAGGCGGACGCATTCTTCGCCCTCCCCGTCACTCGTATCGCAACGCCTCGATCGGATCGAGGTTGGCCGCTTTGACCGCCGGGTAGGTGCCGAACACGATGCCCACCACCGAGCAGATCACCAGCCCGAGCACCACCCAATCCAGCGGGATCACCGGCGGCATCTTCAACGCCAGCGCGGTCAGATTGCCGGCCGCGATGCCGGCGCCGACACCGATCACACCGCCGATCTCACACAGCACCACCGCCTCCAGGACGAACTGGGTGAGGATCGCCCTTTTCTTGGCCCCGAGGGCGCGCCGGACGCCGATCTCGCGCGTCCGCTCGGTGACGGAGACGAGCATGATGTTCATGATGCCGATGCCGGCGGCCAGCAGCGCGATCGAGCTGATGACCGCCGCGCCCATCCGCACCGTGCGGGTGAACGACTCGAACTGCGCGATGAGCGAATCGTTGGAGAAGATCTCGAAATCGTCCTCTTCCCCCGGCGGCACGCGTCGCAGGGCGCGCAGGATGCCGCGCACCTGTTCGAGCGTGTCCTCGTAGGTGTCGGGGCCGGTGGCCTGGACCAGAATCGAGGAACTGCGCCATGCCCGGCCGTAGCGATTGAGACCGGAAGTGATCGGGATGACGGCGAAGTTGTCCTGGTCCCCCCCCAACATCGCGCCCCGCGGCGCCAGCACGCCCACCACGGTGTAGTTGATGCCATCGAGCTTGACCCGTTCGGACAAGGCCGAGCCGAACGGAAAGAGTGTTCGCGCGAGGCCGGCGCCGAGCACGCAGACGTGATGGGCGCTGTCCACGTCGGCCTCGGCCAGTTGGCGGCCCTCGGCGATGACCCAGTTCCGGGCGGGGAACGTGCCCGGGGTGGCGCCGATGAGGCGCACGCCGGGCGGGGACTTGTCGAACCGCGACGAGGCCTCCCCGGCCCAGAAGTTTTGTTCGAGCCCGACACTGCGGGCGAGCGTGGCCCGCTCCCGCACGGCGCGGCCCTGGTCGAGAGTGATGTTGCGCCGGCGCCAGTACTTCTCGAAGCCTCCCGGACCGCCGAAGTAGGCGCCCGGCCACTTGTGCACCTGGAACGTATGACTGCCGAGTTCGCTCAACTCGCGCTCGACGTTCCTCTGCAACACCCGCATGGCCGTCATCACGACGATGATCGAGAACACGCCCACCAACACACCCAGCAACGTGAGCGCCGAGCGCAGCTTGTGCGCTGCCACGGCCCCGAGGGCCATCAGAAAGCTTTCCTTGATCTCGCCCAGATGCATCGTCACTCGCTGCGCAGGGCATCGACCGGATTCAAACGGGACGCTCGCCAGGCCGGCAGGAAGCCGGACACCACGCCCGTGCACAGGGAGACCCCGAGCGCGACGCCCACCACCGGCAGCGACAGGCGCGCCGGCAGCGCTTGCTGGAGCAGGAGCGTCAGCGGCCACGCAATGGCCACGGCGATCAAACCGCCCAGGCCGCAGATGGCGGCCGCCTCGATGAGAAACTGCACGAGGATCGCGCGCCGTCGAGCGCCAATGGCCTTGCGTACGCCGATCTCGCGTGTCCGCTCGGCCACGGACACGAACATGATGTTCATGATCCCGATGCCGCCGACGAAGAGCGACAGCCCGGTGATGAACAGGCCCACAGCGGCGATCGTTCCCGCCACACGATAGAAGGCCGCCAGCAGCGCCTCCTGCTGGTTGATGGAAAAATCGTCCTCGTCGCCCGGCGGTACCTTGCGGATCTTGCGTAACACGCCCCGCACCTCCTCCTTGAGCTCGTCGATCTGCTCCGGTGTCAGCGCCTTGACCTGGATTTGAAACGAGGGATTGCTCCAGAAGCTGGCCACGAGCTGGCGCACAGGAATGATGACCTGGTTGTCGAGACTGAACTCGCCCATGAAGCTGCCCTGACGCGCCAGCACGCCGACGACCTCGAACTTGTGCGGTCCCACTCGCACCGTCTGGCCCAGCGGCGGATCGCCCTGGAAAAGGTTCGTGGCGACCTCGGTGCCCAGGACGCAAACGGGCCGGCCGCCCCCGGTTTCCTCCGGGGATAGGAATCGCCCCAGTGCCACGCTCATGCCACCGGTGTGGAGGAACTGTTCCGTCGTGCCCACCACCGTCACTCCATCGGATCGCCGGTTTTTGCGGCTGACCGGCGAGCGGATGGTGGCCACGGGCGCCACCGCCCGGGCCAGGGTCAGCTCCCGTTCCAAGGCCCGGACCTGGTCGAGGGTGATCTCCCGCCGGCTCTGGGCCTTGAGCCACTCCTGCCGGGTGCGGATGAACCACGAGAAGCGGTCCACGTGCAGCACGTCGGCCCCGAGCACGGACACGCTGTTGAGGAAGGCCCGGTTCAAGCCATCGATCGCCGTGCCCATGAGCGTGACCGTCACGACACCGATCACGATGCCCAACGTCGTCAGGAGGGAGCGCAGCTTGTTCGCCCGGATGGCATCCAGGGCGATCAACAACCCCTCGCGCAGTTCGGCAAGCAGGTTCATCCGGCCCCCTCCGCTCGAAACTTGTCGCGCCCCATGCCGGTTTCCCCCGGCGGGCGGCACCCGGCTCGGCTCGCCGGCCG
>DATLZF010000645.1:0-11491 GCA_035574135.1 Candidatus Methylomirabilota bacterium | reverse complement strand
CGGATCGGCGTGGGGCATCGCATCCAACTGGCGCACACACGCGCGATTCTCGATGCCATCCACGGCGGGGCACTCGAGGGCGCCCGAACCCGCCGCGATCCCGTTTTCGGTCTCGACGCGGTCGTGGAATGCCCGGGGTTGCCGGCCGAAGTGCTTTGGCCGCGTGAAGCCTGGAAGGACGCGGCCGCCTACGAGACGGCCGCGAAACAACTGGCGGGGTTGTTTGCCGCCAATTTCAAAACCTACGAAACGGGTGTCAGCGCCGAGGTGCGCGCGGTGGCGCCGGTGTTGTGAGGGCCGGCTCTACCGGTTCAGCCGCTCCAGGATCCGTTCCGCCACCACGTCCGCGGAATCATCCGTGCCCACATCAATCCACTCGACCGCCATCTGGTGGCGGAACCACGTCATCTGCCGCCGGGCGAATTGCCAGGTTCGGGCTTTGACCAGAGCCACGGTTTCCGCCAACGATCGCTCGCCGCGCAGGTGCTCGACAACCTGTCGATAACCGATGGCCTGCAGGGCAGTGCGGTTTCCCTCGAGTCCGCGCTCGCGCAGCGCCGCCGTTTCAGCCACCAAACCGGCGGCGAACATCGCCTCCACGCGCGCCTCGATCCGCCGGCGCAAATCCTCGCTCGACCGCCGCAACCCAAAACACGGCGGGTGCGCCGCGTTGCCCGGTGCCGGGCCAGACCATGCGGCTCGGAGCGCTCCCACCGGGCGGCCCGTCAGCCGGAGAACTTCCACGGCGCGAACGACCCGGCGCGGATTTCGGCGATCAATGGCCGCGTAGGTGGCGGGGTCCCCGCGGGCCAGTTCGGCCAGCAGGTCGGCCAGTGGTGTCCGTTCCAACTCCTCACGCAGCGCGGGGCAGGATGCCGGCCCGGCGCCCAGACCCTCCAGGTAGGCCTTGAAGTAAAGGCCCGTGCCGCCACAAAAGACCGGCCGGCGACCGCGGCGGCGAATGTCCGCCTCCGCCGTGCGCGCCAGGGCCACGAATTGCACCGCATCGAACGGCGCGGTGAGGTCCACCACATCAATCAGGTGATGCGGCACCGCCCGCCGCTCGGTTGCCGAAGGCTTGGCCGTGCCGATGTCGAGACCCCGATACACCTGCATCGAATCGACGGAGATGATTTCACCCCCAAGCCGCATGGCCAGGGCGAGGGCGACGCCGGACTTGCCGCTGGCGGTGGGGCCGGCGAGGAACAGCGCCGTGGCGTCACGCTGAGGCGAAGAACGCGACACGCTAGGAACGGGCGGCGCAGGACGGCGCGGCCCGGCGACGCAAAAGGACCAGCGCAATCCCCAGCCCGAAGATGAACAGGCTGACCATTTGGCCCGGCGTCACCCGGCCGCCGAAATAGCCCGTGGCATAATCGCCACGGAACGCTTCCACCACTGAGCGGACCACGGCGTAGCTGACCAGATAGAAGGCGAAGATCTGCCCGTCATACCTCTTGCGCCGGTAGAGCCAGGCCAGTCCGGCGTAGAGGCCGAGATTAAGCGCGGCCTCGTAAATCTGCGTGGGATGCACGCCGACGCCGTGGGTGGCATGGTCCGCCGGAAAATGGATGGCCCACGGTACATCGGTCGGCCGACCGTGGCAGCAGCCATTGAGCAGGCAGCCCATCCGGCCAAAGACGTGACCCAGGGGAATGCTGGGCGCCAGCGTGTCCGCGAACTTCCACAGCGGCAGCCGCCGGTGCCCGAGATAAATCAACACCCCCAGCGTGGCGCCGATCAGGCCCCCGTAAAAGACCAGTCCGCCCTGCCGGATCATGAACACCTTGGTCAGCGGCTGACCGGCGAAATCCTCCTCCCAGTAGGAAAGCACGTAGAGAGCGCGGGCTCCGACGATGGCGCCGACGATCAGCCACGGCCCCGCGTCGAACACCTGCTGAGGAACCAGGCCATCGCGCACGCCCCGCCGGGCGGCCGTCCACAGCCCGGCCAGGAACGCCGCCGCGACCAGGATGCCGAACCAGTTGACCGGAAACGGTCCAAGATTAAATGCGACCGGATGCACCAGGCAGGGACGTTATCGGCTGGGACAAGGCGGCGTCAAACGACGAAACCGGCTCACAAGATCGCGGCCAAAAGGGCGGGCCGAGAAGCAGTCGGCAAGCGTGGCTGCCGACTTCGGGGCCAACGGGGGCCACCGGGAGGCAATGCCGGCCGGGTCCCGCCTGACCTTCGCCACGGAGATGCCAAACCGGGGTGGATGCCGGGTGCAGCGCATCCGACTACAGCCTGTTCAGCCAATGGCGCCGTCGGCCAGCGAAGCCCCCCACTCGAGGCCCCGGAACGATTCGGCACCACTCCACGTCGAACACCTCGCGGCGTCCGCCGCTGCCCGCCGGTGCTGCCGGTGCGCTTTTCGCCGGGACCATGCGGCGACAACGCGTGACTGCTCCCTGCCCAGAATTTAACTGCGGGACCGCCGGGCCTGCGCCGCTGGGTTCGTGGTTCGACAGAATCGTTACGGTTCAGGCCGCATCACCAATCGGTCTCGGTCATTCGCGTCCCGGGCAACTCGGCCGTGACAGCGCCCGGCCGGTTCCCCTACCGTGGGCGGCATGCAAACGCGCGCGTTGACGCTTGGCCACTCGCCCGACCCGGATGATGCCTTCATGTTCTATGCCCTGGCCAAGGAACTCATTCCCACCCACGGCCTGCGGTTCGAACATGTGTTACAGGACATCCAGACGCTGAATGAGAGGGCGACACGCGGGGAACTGGACATCTCGGCGGTCAGCATCCACGCCTACGCCCACATCTGCGATCAATACGCCCTCCTGCCCAGCGGCGCCAGCATGGGCGACGGCTACGGCCCGATGCTGGTGGCCAAACGGAAACTCTCCCGGGACGAGATCGCCCGCGCCACCATCGCGGTGCCCGGCACGATGACCAGCGCCTTCCTGGCGTTGCAACTGTGGCTGGACCGACCCGCCCGAGAGTTTCGCCACCGGGTCGTGCCGTTCGATCAAATCTTCCAAGAAGTGCGCCAGGATCGGGCTGACGTCGGCCTCATCATTCACGAAGGACAGTTGACCTACCAGAACGAAGGCCTGGTCGTGTGTGAGGACCTGGGCGCGTGGTGGGGACGGGAGAACGGGGGACTGCCCCTGCCGCTCGGAGGCAACGTCATCCACAAACGGTTCCCTCCCGAGCAACGCAAAGTGGTGTCCGACATCCTGACCGCCAGCATTCGCTTCAGTCTCGATCATCGGGCGCAAGCCGTGCAACACGCCCTCCAGTTCGCGCGCGACATGGGCCGCGAACTGGCGGACCGGTTTGTCGGGATGTACGTCAATCACTGGACCCTCGATTATGGCGAGCGCGGCCGTGAAGCCATCCGCCGGTTTCTGAAACGCGGATTCGCCGCCGGGCTGATTCCGCGGGAACCGGAGCTGGAGTTCGTGGTTTGAAGTGAGCGGCCCGCCCCCGCGCGGGTGCGTGCGCGCCGCACCGCTCCCGGCAGTTGCGGGGCCGGGGCTGCTAATGGCCCGATGCCATGCGCTGGGTTTCTCGGGCGCGCTGTCCTGCGGCTTCGTTCTGGCTCAGGTGGCGGGGGGGTGGTGTTGGCGATCAAGCGGGGTTTGGGCCGGGTGTTCTTCGGTGATCGCGGCCATGTGTTTTCAGATCTCCTCGGCCGGCAAATGGTTCACCATCCCATGCACGCTCCGACCTCACTCGTAAAGATTCGGGCGGTTGAGTGGGGGCAGGCAAGGGAGTGGTTCGTGGTCGGGAGCAGCGGCGCTGGTGCCGCCGCGCGGCCCGCAAACTCGCAAAGGTATGCCCATGTCCACAGTCCGGGCGATGTGTCCCCGACGCGTTGAGAAGAGGGCAACCTGGATTCGCGCTTTGGCGAGGGAGGCGTGTGCGGGCGGCCGGTTCAATCCACGAAGGCGAACTCGTTGGCCAGCAGGAGCACCTGGGCGTACTGCTCCCACGGTGTGAGATACCGAGGCGCCGGGCGGGGGCCGTCGAAGTCCGCCCGCGCGTCCCACTGCATGCCTTCGGTGGTGATGACGGGCGCCCAGAGGAATTGGTCACTGTTCAGCACGCCGCCGATGTCCACGATGAAGTCGATGGTGTCGCCGGTCTTAACTACCACGTTGGTGGCGGTCATGACCGCCTTCGTCTTGTGGACGGTTGCGGCTTTCAGTTCGCCGTCACGGCTGGAGAAGATGAACCCCCGCACGCCATCGCCCTGCTCGGGCTCGTGCTTGAGCGTGCCGGTGATGGTTACCATGGCGTCGAAGGGGGCCACCCAGCGCCGGACGCAGGCGTGAGCCAGCGTGTTGCCGGGATGCCCGCCTTCGGCTGTGAGTTGCGCCCAGCCGGTGTCGCCGCCAGGCCACGAGGCGGCGCCCTGCCACGCCGAGCCGGTGAAGTGTGGCAAGGGCGTGAACGACTTGAGCTTCTTCGCCGTGGCGTCGTATTCGCCGATGCCGTAGCGCCACTGCGTTTGGCGCACCGGCGGCGGCACGGGGGCCGGGTCCGTGGAGGCGGCGCGAATGAAGCGCAAGGCGGCGGAGACCTCCTCGTGTGTGGCGTCGCGCTGGTAGAGCGTCTGATGCAGTCGCTGCACGCGTCGCTCGGGCGGTTCGCCGGTAAATCGCCCGGCCAGCGCCCGGGCGCGCTCGGCGGCGAAGGTTCCGTTCAGGAAAAACAGTGCCTGTTGCGGCACGGTCGTCTCGTGGCGCACGGCGACGTGGATGTCCGGGTTGGCGAAGTCGAAGGTGCGGAAGGTGCCGGGGAGGAACTGCCGATCCACCAGGGCATAGACGGTGCGCCGTTTGTTGCCGGCGTCGAGCAGTTCGACCGGTTTGCCGCCCATCGTCAAATCCAGCTCGCCGCTGGCCGCCAGCATCGCATCGCGGAGCGCCTCGAACTCGAGGCGACGGATGGGAAACCGGGCAAGAAGACGGTTGTCGGGGTCCTTTGGCGGTGAATCCACAGCCGGGGCGTCGGTTTGCGGTGCGCGGCGGTTCGCACCGAACGTAGCCTCGCCCGTCGCCGGCGCCCGGGTGGCCGATGCCTGCTGGTAAACGGCACTGGAGAGGATGAGGCGATGCATGGCTTTGACGCTCCAACCCTCGGCGATGAAGCGGGCGGCCAGCCAGTCCAGCAACTCGGGGTGGCTCGGCGGCTCGGCGCGCAGGCCGAAGTCGCTGGGGGTTCTCACCAGGCCGGTGCCGAAGTGATGCTGCCAGATACGGTTGACCATCACGCGGGCCGTGAGGGGATTGCCGGCGCTGGCGATGGCGCGGGCCAGCTCGAGCCGGCCGCTGCCGTGGGCGAAGGGCTTGCGTTCCGATCCGGCGAGCACCCCGAGGAACTGGCGCGGCACTTCTTCACCCGGGCGGGCCGGGCTGCCGCGCAGGAACACGCGGGGATTGGGCTGTGCCGCGCGGTCGGTCAGGTACAGGGCGGCGGGGGTCCCCAGTTCGATGAGCCGCCGCTCCACGTCGCCCTGCAGCTTCGCCAGTTCGTCGGCGTGAGAGGTCGGGAAGAACCACTCGTTGTTGATGATGCCGGTGTCGGGCACCACGGTCGGCGAACGTGAGTCGCGCAGGAAGGCACGTAATTCGGCGGCGCCGGGTGGGGGCGCGTTGGTCTGCCGCTCGGCCGTGGCGAAGAGCTCTCCGTAGCGTGCGGCCACGTCTCGCATCGTGCGCGGCGGCGTCGCAAACGCGGCGGCCACGAGCGGGTTGAGCTTCTCGTTTTGCAGCACGCGAGCGAGTGTGGCGGGGGCCCGGGCTTCGAACTCCGGCTTCGGCAGATCCGCCAGCGCGAACCACGGCCCGAAGATGGGGTGCGATGAGCTTTTGACTGTGCGCAGGTAATCGCGCCAGCTCCGCACGGAGGCGGGGATCAGGTCCTCCGCGCCCAGGATCTGATCGAAGCCTTCCTCCGGGTATTTCTCCATCTCGAGCTGCGCGGTGAGATAATCCGCCACGCGCTGGCGCAGCCGTTCATTCGCCTCGGCGCGGCGTTGGGCCATCTTCTCGGTGAACTTCTTCTGCCGCCGGGCCAGTTCCGCATCCTCCACCGGCTGCAGCGGGATCAGCCGGTCGTCGCAGGCGCGGAAGACGCCGTAGAGCGAGTAGTAATCCTGGATGGGAATGGGATCAAACTTGTGGTCGTGGCAACGCGCGCATTGCACGGTGAGCGCCAGGGTGCCCCGCGTGACCACGTCGATGCGGTCGTCGATGATGTCGTGCGTGACGCCGATGAAACGGCGCCCCCCGGTGATGAATCCCATGGCGGCCAGGTCGGGGGACCCGGCGGGCACGAGCTGGTCGGCGGCCATTTGCAGGAGCAGGAAGCGGTCGTAGGGCAGGTCCTCGTTGAAGGCGCGGATGACCCAGTCGCGGTAGGCAAAGGAATGGACGAAGCGCCGTTCCTCGCGGTCATAGACGTAGCCCTTGGTGTCGGAGTAGCGCGCCACGTCGAGCCAGTGCCGGCCCCAACGTTCGCCGTAGCGCGGGCTGGCGAGCAGCCGGTCAATCAGTCGGGCGATGGCGCCCTCAGGATCGGCGGTCAGGGCGCGGGCGAACACCTCCGTTTCCTCCGGGCTCGGGGGCAGACCGAGCAGGTCGAAGCTCATCCGGCGGATCAAGGTGCGCGCATCGGCGGCGGGAGCCGGAGTCAGCCCGGCCGCCTCAAGACGGGCGAGGATGAACCGGTCAACGTCCGTCCGGGGCCAGCGGGTGTTTTTGACCGCCGGAGGAGCCGTGGACCGGGGCGGTTGGAAGGCCCAGTGTTGCGCGGCATCGGGCGGAGGCCGCAGGCTGGCGCGGGAAATCATCGGCCACAGCAGGCTCAAGAACAGCACCAACGCCACGCGTTTGATCCCGGGGCCGGGACGGCCGGAGCGTGGACTCCACAGAAAGGCGGCGTTCATGATGTCTTCCGAGCGTTGCCCAGAGGCTGGGCTGCACCCGTGTGGGCGTCAAGTCACGCGTGGCCGCCGGCCCAGGCCCGGGGAGCCGACCGAGGGGCCGGTCTTTCGCCCGGCAGGTCGGAGGCCGCTCACCCAGGGCGCGCCCGTTCCGCCCTGCGGGGGGCGGCGCGGTTCAGAGCAGCCCCAGTTCGCGGATCCGCGCCCAGGTGTCCGCCGGCGAGATTTGCTGGATCACGTGCCACCCGCGCGCGGCGCCTGCGGCCACGTTTTCGGGCCGGTCATCCAGGTAGAGGAGTCGATCTCCGCGCAGGCCGGTGAGGCGTTCCACAGCTTCGTAGATTTGCGGGTTCGGTTTCATCGAGCCCTGCTGGTAGGAGAGGACGTAGCCGTCGAAGGTCGCGAAAAAGGGGAAATGCTGGTGGATGTGAGCGACGGCCAGATCGTTGGTGTTGGAAAAGATGAACGTGGGGAACCCGCGCTGGCGCAGTCGGGCGTGCAACTCGATCATCTCGACGATCGGGGTGAAGATGTCGGCAAAGACCTGGCTGAACTCATCCAAGCTGCCCTCGTAGCCGATGGCGGCGCGAATCTCGGCAAAGAAACCGGCGCGGTCCAATTGCCCGGTCTCATAGCGGAAGAGCAGCGGTGAGTGGTCGATCACGGACTGCACTTCTCGTGCGGCAAGCCGGCTCCGTTCGGCCAGGCGGCGGGCGGCGATGCCGTAGTCAAAATCCACGAGCACCTTGCCGAGGTCAAACACGATGGCGCCCGGGCGGGTCATTGCAGCAGGAGCACCTGGTCGTCCTTGATCCAGCCGGTGCGCCGGGAAGCGTCCTGCACCTGGAGCCAGGCCGGCTGGCCCGGCGTGCCCGGCTGGCGGTCGAGCACGATGACTTCGCTGCCATCGCGCAACTGATAGTGCACTTGCGATTCCTCCACGGGTCCGTAGCGCACGATGCCCTGGGGCACGATGACCACGGCGGACAGGCGGCGTTCCAGCGCCCGGGCGGCCAGCGCTCCAGCCGTGCTCAGAATGAAAAGCCCGCCGGCCACCACGGCGGGAAGCCGCAGGGCGCGCCGCCACGCCGGCCGCAGTTCCCGCAAGGCCAACACGAGGAAGAACAACCAGAACGCCGCGCTGGCCAGGAGCTGCCAGGCCGCCGGTGTGAGGCCGGCTGCCACTTGTTGCCACAGCGGCGGAGCGGGCGCGTCGTCGCCCGCCACTTCCTTGCGAACGAACTGAAGATTGAAGCGGACATCCGGATCGCGGGGATCAATGCGGGCGGCCTGCCACCAGGCAGCAAGGGCGCGGCCGACCTGACCGGCCTTGTACCAGGCGTTGCCCCGGTTGAAGTGTGCGGCGACGGAGCCGGGATGGTTCGTGGCCAGCCGTTCATAGGCTGCGGCTGCCTCGGCGTAGCGACCCAGTTCGTAGAGCTTGTTCGCCTGCTCGAAATCGTTCGTTTGCGCGGGGAGCGGGGATGCGATCAGGGCCAGGGCCAGGCAAGCGCCGGCCAGGGCGCCGGGGCGAAGGCGGCAGCGGTGGCGCGCGGGGCCCGGGCGCCGGGGGCGTGTCCAGAGGACGGCTTTGCGGATCATGACACGCGGGCCTCCTGGGGGCCGAGGCGTTGAAGCTCGTTGAAGGTGGCTTGGGCCTTGGGGATGAGGGCAGCCAGTTCCTGGCCGGTGCGGACCGGGGCGTAGCGGGCCTGGTCGCAAAGTCGAAACAGCTCGCGCAAGGTGTGGCGGCTGGTGTCGGTGAGGGGAGCCGTGTTCAACCGCTCGTCGAGAACGGATTCGGTGATGCCCGAGGCGGGCAGGTCCAGCGTGGCGCCGATCTGTTCCTGCAACAACCGGAACAGGAGGGCGAAGAACTCATCGGATTTCCGCTGTTCGGCCAGAGTTTTCAGTTCCGCGAGGCCGGCGCGGACCTTGGCGGCTACTTCGCGCTGGCGGCGGAGGCGGGGATTGTTGGCCAGCCGCTCCGTGCGGCGGCGCCAGATACGAAGGGCCAGCCAGGCGATCACGGGGATCGTTTGAGCCGGGAAAAACGCGGGATGCCGGGCGAGCATCATGGCCGGGCGCCGACCGGGATCGAGGCGCGGCTTGATATGCACGATGTCGTCGGACTCGACCGGCTGGCGGGGCTGGGCATTGGTGAGGTTGAGGGAAGGGGTGGCCGCCATCGCGCTGGGGCGGACTTGGAGCGGAATGGCGGGCTGGAGCAGGGTGCGGTAGCCCTTTTGCACCGGGTCGAAGTAGGTGAATTGAAAGGGAGGCAGTGCCTGGACCTCGTGGTTTTCGGGGATGACGACCTGTTCAAAAACCTTGCGCCCGGTGAGCCCGAGCGGGTCGCTGGTCTCGACCGAGCTGGTGGGTGGATACGTCTTGAAATCGCGCCAATCGGGCTGGGTGGGCAGCGTGAGGTTGGCGATCAGCCCGCGTCCGCCGAGTTCGACGCGGACGGTGATGGGATCCCCGACGGCGAGGTTGGTGGGGCCGGCGGTGACGTTCAGTTGGAACTGGCCCACGGCCCCGTTGAAGGTGGGCGGGACGTTTTCCGACGGCAGCGGCAGCACGTGCAGGGCAACGGCCGGGCTGTTCAACACGGCAGGCTTGAGTTGAACGCGGGGGCCGAAAAAGCCGAAGGGGTCGAACGGATCGCGTGAGCGTGCGTTGCCGATGGGCAGGCGCAGATTCATCTCGCACGTCGCCGGGCCCAGCGAGAGATGGCCGGGCCGGGCCGCCACGGCCGAGGTTTTGAAGATGATCAGGTTGTAGCCCACCCCCCCCAGGGTGGTGGAGGTTTGCACGGGCTTGGCGGATTGGCCGAGCGAGAAGCCCTCGGCCGCCAGTTGGGGCATGCGGACATCCTGCCCGTCGCGAAAGTAAAGCTGCATTTCCACAGGAAAGGCCTCGCCCAGGTACACCTCGGACTTGGGGACAACGAGTTTGAGGAAGGCCCAGTTGGTTGGCGCGCCGGCGTTGCCGCCCGGGCCGCTGGCGGCCGTCACTTTCAGACGCAGCGGCTGGCTGATCAAGGTCTGCCCGCCCACCTGCACGCTGAGGGCGGGAATCGTGATCTCGCCGGGCTCAACCGCCAGCAGCGTGTAGCGAAACGTCGTTTGCGAGGATTGGACGCCGTTCTCGATCGTGATCTGGCTGGACCGGCTGGTGCCGACGACATTGAGGCCGGCCAGCGGGGGAAGGTTGGGCGTGGCCGTCGGCGATACGCCTTGGAAAGCGAGCATCAGGTTCACCGTTTCACCGGCGGCGATGGTGTCGCGGTCCAGAGTCGCCACCAGCGAGGTCGCGCAGACCACCGGCGCCAGGACCAGCGAAGTGAGAAATCCGAGAAGCCATCGGGTCGCTCCCGCGACAGCGTGGCGCCGGGCTCCGGGATGTCCGAGACTTTGCATCATGCCTGTTCGCGCCGGGATTTTGCTCAGATGACCCGATCAGGCAAGACCGGCGTTGCGCGGAGGCTGCGCCGCTGAAGTCGGACCGGCTTGTCAGGCGGCGTCGAGCTTGTCCGCCAGAGCGCGTCGCGCCATGCGCACCAGGAGCAGCGTGACGACGAGCGTCACGGCAAGGCCGGTCCAGCGTAAGGCGCCGGGGACAGTGGGTGCGTCGGCGCGAGCATTCGTACCGGCCATGGCACCGAGATAGGCGTAGGCCACCGTCGAGGGAAGAATGCCCACCAGAGTGGCGATGACGTAATGAAGCAAGGACACCTGGGTGAGTGCGAAGCCGTAGTTCACGACCGCGAAGGGAAAGAGCGGTGAGAGTCGGCAGAGACCGACGATTTTCCAGCCCTCGACCGCCGTGGCGCGGTTCAAGGCTTGAAAAGTGCGGTGATCCTTCAACCGGCGGCCCACCCAATCCCGCAGCCAGTGGCGCCCGATCAAGAACGACACGGTGGCTCCCAAGGTCGCGCCCGCCGTCACACAGAGAACGCCGGGCACCAGCCCAAACAGCGCGCCGGCACTCAAGGTCAACACGGAGCCGGGTACGCAGCAGACCGCCGCCCCCGCGTACAACAGCACGAACAGCAACGGGGCCCACGGACCGAGGGAATGAATCCAGGTTGTGGCGGACCTGAGCAGGGCTTGCGCCGGTGCGCGATACTCGCGAAACACGGCAACGGCCGCGACCAGGAGCATCAGGGCGAGGAACCATCGCCACCGTCTCCGGCGGATCAGTTCGTCTGAAATGGGCGATCTGGCCACGCGACTCACGATTCCGGTGGAGTTTCGGCCATTCTGCCGAACTTGCGGCTCAATACAAGCAGCAGGACGAGATTACCGCCGGGACAGGCGCCCTGCCTCGGCGAAGTGTAGCGCTGCTTCCTCGGTACGGCCCAGTTGCCGGAGCGTCAGGGCTAGATTCTGGCGCGCGGCAATGTGCTTTGGATCCAGCCGCACCGCCTCGGCGAAGTGTAGTGCTGCTTCCTCGAGTTGCCCAGTCATGCCCAGGGTGACGCCGAGGTTGACGTGCGCCGGTACGAAGGTCGGAGCTACGCGCAAGGCTTCGCGGTAGCCCGCGATGGCCGCCGCCGGATCGTGTTCGGTGGTCAGG
>DATLZF010000644.1:0-5784 GCA_035574135.1 Candidatus Methylomirabilota bacterium | reverse complement strand
CGCGGACCGCCTGGACGGACTTCGGGATCACGCCCGTGCCGGCGGTGTGCAGGCGGTCCCTGAGCACGGCTTCAAAGATGACCTGCTGCCGCTGGTAGGGCTTGCCGTTGGGGCCGCGGGTCGTGTTGACATTGGCGATGTTCTGGGAAACCACGTCCATGCGGATCCGTTCGGCGTTGAGCGCGGCTGACGTACTGTCGATGCCGGGCAGGAGGTTGATCATTCGATTCAGGAGCGGTGGTTGAGTTCAGATCGCCGCGTCAGCCCGGCCGTCCGGAGATGGCCAGGCGCAAACGCAGCAGGGCACCGGTTAGCAACTGGGTTTCGAGGGCGTGTTCCAAAGCATTCTGGTTGAGCCGGAGCAGTTCACTTTCGAGCTGGACGGTGTTGCCATCGCGCCGGTTTGAGACGGCCCGGGTATCGGTGGCCAGAGTGGGCTTGAGTCGAGCGATGCGCCCGGGATCCCCCGTCTCCAGAGCCTGCTGGAGTTCGGCGGCAAAGGTCGGCGACAGATCAAGCCGGCGATAGTGCGGAGTCTCGACATTGGCAAGATTGCTGGCGATGGCCTCGTGCCGCAGCGCGGTGGCATCAAGAAGCTTCTTCGCCATTTGGTAGCCGGTCTGACTGAACAATGCGTCGATCATGACGGACAAGTCTCGACGCCAATTTTAGCAGCAGCGGTGCCACCGCAGGGAAAGCATCGAATTGCAGGAGTTCCAGCGACTTGGACGAGCGGGCGACCGGAAAATGTTACCGCTGATGCGGGTCCGCAGGGCAAAGGTTGACCTGCATCAGGAGCGCAGGAAGAGGGACGCGTGGGAAACTCGACACGAGCGCTTCAGCACTCTGCTCGTTCTGCCGATGCCTCCGGCCCATCGCGGTGAGCGGTGCTCCCGTGGACGGTCCCTCCTTGCTCCGATTGCGACTCAGCGCAGGGGCGACACTGGTGCCGAGGCGTTAATGGATACCGGGGAATGCAACGGGAGGCGGATGCGAACAAGCCCCGGGCCCCCGACCTTCGGCGGCGGGATTTCGAGCTTGCCGCTGTGCATTTCGACGATCTTTCGGGTCACCGCCAAGCCAAGCCCGAGTCCGACGGTCCGCGTGGTGAAGAACGGCTCCGTGGCCCGCTTGATGGAATCGGGCGTAAAGCCGGGCCCATGATCGATGACGTCAATGTGCATCCAGCCCGTGCCGTTATTCTCGTTTTCCGTTTCCGTACGCACGGTGACATCCGGCTGTTCGGGGTTGGCCAGCGCGGCGTTGAGCAACACCTCGGACAGCGCGTGTTTGAGCGCCGGTCGGTCGCCCGCGAGGATGATGGGTCGGCTGGCGTCGTCGTACTTCAAGGTGGCGGATTTGAGCGCGGCCTGGTGCTTCACCTCGGCGAAGGCGTCCTCGATCAGTTCTGAAACGGGGAACGCCTCCTGGGAAACGGTGCCCTCGCGCGCCAGAAAGCGCATCTGGCTGGTGAGCCGCGCCACTCGACGGACGCCTTGAGACAACGCTTGATCGAATGAAGCACGAAACTCGGGATCCCGGAATTTTTCGCCCATCAACTGCTGATAGGTCGAGATGGGCACCAGCGCGTTGCCGATCTCGTGTGCCAGGCGCTCGGCAATGGTTTTGATCAAGCGCAGGCTGGCCGCTTCCAACTCGAGGCGTTTGAACTGCTCGGACTGCGTGAAATCATCCACGATCAACAGCGCCGACTCGGGGGCAATCGCGTTGGCGCGATCCAGCGGGAGCACGGTGACCTGGAAGACACCTCCTGGCTTGTCCGCCGGCTCGAACTTGAACGGGGCGACGCCCGTACCCGTCTTCAGGACCTGATACACTTTGCTGCCGAGGGCCTGGGGGAGATCGCTGAACTCCAATTCACCGCCCGAGCGGCCGGCCCGCAGGAAGAACTTTCGCGCCATCCGGTTGGCATGCAGGATGACCAGGTCGCGGCTGACCACCACGCAGGCGCAGTTCAACTCCCGCAGAACGTCGGTGAGGATGCCGTGATTGGCCGAGAGCTGATCGTGAAGCCAGATGTTCTTGACCGCCAAACCGAGCTCCTCCAGCAGGTGAAACACCAGTTCCAACTCACCGTTGACCAGGGGTTCACCGGTGACCCGGCCATCAAACGTGGCCACGCCCACCAGAGTTTCGCGATCGAGCATCGGAATGGCAACCTCGACGCCGAGCAACTCGAACTCCTTCTGCATCTCGCGGTCGCGCTGCACTTCCTCGCTGTCGCGACGCAGAATGCGGCCGTAATGGAACAGGTGACCACCGATGCCGCTTTCAAAGGAGAGCTCGAAGTGCTCCAACAAGCCGGGCGCCAGTCCAATGGCGCAAGCGGACCGCATCCGGCGCCCCCCCTCCACAGCCGCCGGGCCACCGAACGTGGTGACGGGCTGGCGCAGGAAAATCGCCGCACGGTTGACACCCAGGATCTCCCGGATCATCAGCAGGAACTGTTTGAGCAACGCCTCCGCGCAGAGGGAGTGGGTCAGGATGGCGGAAAAATCGCGCAGCACTTCCAGCGCACGGTAGGAACTCAACTCGCCGCCCGCCTCCAGCCGCGGTTTCTCAGGGGGTCGGGCCCCTTCTCCCCGGCCCGGGCGGGACGTGGTGGCGGGAACCGCAGCGAGTCGCTCGAGGACGGCGTTCAACAGGCGGGCACGCACGGGCTTGCTGAGCACGTGAGCGACCCCTTGGATAAAGGCCTCCTCCTCGAATTCCCAAGGCCGGCTGCCGGTAAAGACGACGACGGGGCACGTGGGCAACCGGCGCCGGAGCTTTTCCACGGTCCAGAGGGCCTGCACACCGGACGACTCGACATCAATGATGGCGGCATCAAACAAGCCCCGACCCACGAGCGGCTCGGCTTCCTCGAAATTGAGCCGCTCGACAACGCGATACTGTTGGGGGTCTAGCGCCGCGCGAATCCCTTCGTAAAACTCCGGATACTGAGAAAGGATCAATAACGTCTTCATGCGGGTTGTTCCTCGGCCGGATGACTTGGGGCCAACACGATGCCTGCAAGCGATCCGATGTCGCCTTTGCCTGCACTGCCCAAGTCCACCGTTCCGACGCGCCCTGCGACGCTGGAACCCGCACTTTCCCGCAGCCCCGGCAGGCGGACGGCCCTGTGCGGCTCTCCCTGAAACCTGCTTTGCCCTAAGATGTACAAGCCAGATAACACCGTCGTGTAATGCTTTGCTGGGAGATGTTTATATCACCGATCACCGCTGTCGCCAAGCTTGCTGATGACGATATTTGAGGTGCGCGCAGTTTCTCCTGACCCACGCTTGCCAAAGCGGCAGGAAGTTGCTTACATCCCACGCATTCTCGGACTGTAGGTGAGCCATTGCGCTCCCCAAGGCAAGGGAAAAGGGCTGCCTTGGAAGCGGTGTTGGCTGGTCGCAGGGCGGAGATCGACAACCGATCCCGCCAAATGGTCTCGGTCGTGATCCCTGGGATTTCGGCACGGCGTCAAGATGCCGTGAGGCGGTGGCTCGACCGCGCGGACCCGTTGCCCTACCGGCCCCGGCTGACCCGGCACTGATCTGGCTTGGACGCGCGGCTGAAACAAATCATAAAAAGGCCGTATCGCAGTGAGAGTCGTTTGTCGTCGAGTTCGCAAGGCCGTGGCGGTCCTGACTGCTTTTGCGGCGATCCTGTCTGCCTCCGCCGCCAACCACACCATTACTCTGGAGTGGGATCCCAATCCGGAAACCGACCTGGCAGGCTACATGGTGTTCTGGGGGGAAACGAGCGGTGATTACATCCACGCCACCAACGTGGTCGGCACGACGCGCGTCACCCTCTCGGGATTCGAGCCCGGTGTCACCAACTACTTCGCGGTTCTCGCCTACAACGTGCACAACCAGGCCGGGGAGCTGTCGGACGAGATTGCCTACGCGGTGCCGCCGGAGGAAACGCTTCCTGCCATCGCGCCAATCGCCGACCAGGTGACGGCCGAGGATCAACCGCTGCGGGTCGGCTTCATGCTGGTCGGCGGGCAGGTCGCTCCCGACCTCGAAATCTGGGCGACGACGTCAGATCCCTTGTTGATCTCCCCGGCCCGCGTCAGTTTCACGGGGACCGGCCGGGAACGGGAGGCGATCCTCACGCCGGTCCGGCATCGATCCGGCGCGGCGCGCATCGCGTTTCACGTGAGCGACGGCCGGGCCACCAACTTCACCACCTTTTCCCTGCTGGTCGCGCCGGTGAACGATCCGCCGGTCATCTCCAACGTTCGCGACCTCGTTCTGCTGCCCGGCACCTCCCGAACGGTCGGTTTCTTCGTGGCGGACGCGGAAACGCCCGGCCCGGAATTGCGGGTCACCGCCGCCACCACCAATCCCGAGCTGATGCCTCTTGATCGCATCCTTCTGCAAAACGACGGGAACGATCGAAGCATCACGCTTTCCCCCGTGGCCGGAGCCTACGGGACGGCGGAGATTACGCTCCAGGTTGCCGATGGCGAGGATGTGAGTTCCCGGAGCTTCATGCTCACCGTGCTGGCCCCGCCCATCCTGGCACCCCTTCCGGATCATTTGATCTATGAGGACGAAGTGCTAACCATCCCTCTGGAGATATTCGACGGCGACACGCCGCTGGCTGCCCTGACGCTTTCGGCCGACTCCTCGAACCTCGGTTTGATCCCGCCCTCCAGCATCGAGTTTACCGGGACGGACTCGAACCGTTTCCTGGTCGTCACCCCATGGCCCAACCGCCACGGGAACGCGGAAATCGCAGTGACGGTGTCGGACGGGGAACTCTCCCACACCGAGGTCATCGCCCTCACCGTCCGCCCCGTCAACGACCCGCCGTTCATCTCGGTGATCGCCGACCAGGTCGGGGCGATCGACCAGCCGCACGCCGTGGGTTTTCTGGTTTCCGACGTGGAGTCCCCGGCGGCCAGCTTGCAGGTGAGCGCCTCGTCCTCCGATGCCGACCTGATCCCGCCTCGGACCCTCGAGGTGATCGGGCATGGCAACTCTCGTACGCTTCAGTTCAGCCCCGCTCCCGGCCGCACTGGTTCGGCCTTGGTGCGCATCGAGGTCAGCGACGGAGAGGTGACGACGACACGCGAGTTTCTCGTCACCGTGCTGCCCGGACAAGACGGGCCTTACATCCCGCCCATTGGCGAGCAGGTGATGCTCGAAGACGCGATCCAAGTCGTCAGCTTCGAGATTCAAGACCCCGATACGCCACCCTCCGCCATTCGCCTTTGGGCGGGCTCGTCGCGGCCCTCGCTGATTCACCCGGACTCCATCGTTCTGGAAGGCGAAGGAGCCTCGCGGACGGCCACGTTCGTTCCCCTGCTCAATCAGGCCGGTAGCGCCATCCTCACCGTGTTCGCTTCGGACGGGCTGACGACCAACAGCCGCAGCTTCACGGTCAACATCCTGCCCGTCAACGATCCGCCCTTGCTTTCCTTTGTGCCGCCGCAAGCCGTCACCGCAGGCGCCTCCCTGGTCGTGTCGTTCTCGGTCATCGATCCGGAAACGCCTCCCTCGAACCTGGTCGTCACGGCGCGTTCCTCCGACCCCGTCCTGTTGCCGGCTGAGCAGATCACCCTCTTGGGAACCAGCTACGAACGAAGCGCCGTAATCACAACCCTCTCCAACCAAGCCGGGCTGGTCACCATCGAACTGACGGTCAGCGATGGGGCCGAGGCCATGTCGCGCAGCTTCGTCTTGAGCATCGAAGGAGCGGCGCCACTGCCCGGTGGCGAGCCCCAGCCGGGCGAAAGCGGGGCGGGTTTCGGGCCGTGGGCGGGCC
>DATLZF010000643.1:0-7539 GCA_035574135.1 Candidatus Methylomirabilota bacterium | reverse complement strand
AACTCTTCATTTGCACTTTGCCAGAATCTCCTCCGCCTTCGCGGCACTGACGCCCTCGTGGAAGTCCTCATTGCACATCATCACCGGCGCAGTGCCGCAACTGGCCAGGCACTCCACAAACTCGACCGAGAACTTCCCATCCTTTGTGGTCTGAAGCCCGTGCTTGTGCGCGTCGAGCCCCAGCCGCTCGCACAGGTGACGGTGCAACTGGCCGGAGCCCCCCAGCGCGCAACTCAACGTGCGGCAGACCTTCAACACATACCGGCCCACCGGCTCCTGCCGGAACATCGGGTAGAAGGTGACCAGCTCGTAGACGTGGATCGGCTGAAGCCCGAGCTTGCGCGCCGTCCATTCGATGGCCTCCTTCGACACCCAGCCGAAGTGCTCCTGGAGCGCGTGCAGCACCATGAGGGACGCGCTGCGTTTCACGGGATAGTGCGTAATCAACTCGTCGATCTCCGTCTCGACCGCCGCTGGCACGGTGAAGTTCATCGGTCGCATTCCCCCATCACGAAATCGATCGAGCCCAGGATGCTCACCACATCGCTCATCAGGTGGCCGGGCAGCAGCCTGGGCAGGATGCTCAAGTTGACGAACGAAGGCGCGCGGATTTTGAGTCGGTGGGGCGTGCCGCCGCCCCGGCTGTGGATGTAAAAGCCCAGTTCACCTTTCGGATTCTCGGCGCCGAAATAAACCTCTCCGGGCGGGGCATTCACGCCCTGGGTGACGAGCATGAACTGATGGATCAACTCCTCCATGCTCGTCATCACCTTGTGCTTGGGCGGCAGCACCGTCTTGCCATCGGGCACGTTGATCGGCTCGCCGGCCGCGTTGTCCGGACCACCCGGCAACTGGTCCAGGCACTGGTGAATGATGCGCACACTCTGGCGCATCTCCTCGATGCGGACCAGGTAACGGTCATAACAGTCGCCCACCGAGCCGACCGGCACATCGAACTGCAACTGGTCGTAGCACAGGTAGGGCGTCGTTTTGCGCACGTCGTAAGGCACGCCGCTGCCGCGCAGGTTCGGGCCGGTGAGCCCGTAATCCAGCGCATCCTCCTTTGAAATCCGGCCGAGGTCTCGTGTGCGGTCCACCCAGATGCGGTTGCGGGTCAGGAGTTTCTCCGTTTCGTCAATGTTGACCGCCACCTCCTCAAGAAACTTGCGGCATTGCGCCACCCAACCCGGGGGCAGGTCGCGCGCCAGCCCGCCAATGCGGGTGTAGCTGGTGGTCAACCGCGCCCCGGTCAGCGCCTCGGCGAGGTTGTAGATCTTTTCGCGCTCGGTGAAGGTGTGCATGAACACGGTCACCGCTCCCACGTCCATCGCGAAGCACCCGATGCCGAGCAGGTGCGCCGAGATCCGCGCCAGTTCGCAGCAGATCACCCGGATGAACTGGCAGCGCGGCGGCAACTGGCGGTCCAGACCCACGAGCTTCTCCACCGCCAGCGCGTAGGCCACGTTGTTTGCCAGCGGCGCGAGGTAATCCAGCCGATCCGTGTACGGGATGAACTGGGTGTAGGTCATGTTCTCGGCGATCTTCTCGTCGCCGCGATGCAAATAACCCACGTCCGGTGTGGCCTTGGTGATGATCTCCCCGTCGAGTTCGAGCAGGAGCCGCAGCACCCCGTGGGTGGAGGGATGGGACGGCCCCATGTTCAGGACCATCTTTTCGCCTTCGAGGTCGCGCAGGTCCTCCTCCCGGGCCACGGTGCGGGCAACGGGGTCGCGAAACTGGATTTCTTGGACGGTGGCCATGGATTCAGTGCTTCCCGTGTTCCGGTGCATGGGCCTGGATCACATCCCGCCGCCGCTCCAGCCTGGCGTTGGTTTCAACGGTGTCGCCATCGGTCGTGCGGGCCCGGGGCTCGCGGGCAATGGCATCCTTGCCGCCGGCCACCGTCACAAACGGCCCGCCCTCCAGCGGCGCCGGCTTGCTGAAAGCCACGTCGGGCCTTTCGCTGGGCTTGCCAGCCAGGGGAAAATCCTTGCGCAAGGGAAAGTAGGGATAGCCTTCCCACATCAGAATGCGCCGCAGATCGGGATGCCCACGAAAGCGGACGCCCATCATGTCGTAAGCTTCACGCTCGTGCCAATCCGCCGTCCGCCACACGCCGGTCACCGTCGGCAGCTCGGACTTTTCCTCGCTCACGTCCGTCTTGAGGCGCAGGTGAACACCGTCTTCGACGCGCAAGAGCTCGTAAACCACCGTCCAGCGCGGGTCGCTACCATAGTTGTCCACGCTGGTCAGATCCAGCAGCATGGAGAAGCCGAGGTCCCTCTTCGCGAAGGCGCAGACTTCGGCGATCCGCTCCGCATCGACGAGTTTCACCGTCACTTCACCCCGGAACTCGACGGGAGCCGACACCAGGTCGCCAAAGCGCGCCTTCAGTCGTTCCGCCAGTTGAAGAGCAGTTGCGGCCATGGGGTGGATCAGGTTCGGGAAGGGGTTTCAGGCCGCCCCAGCCGGTGTTGCCTCTCGTGCCGCAGCGGCGTCTCCCCTTCGACCGAAGAAGCGGCCGGGCAGAGTCAGTTCGCTGACCACCGGGGCCTTGGACACCACCTTTTCTTGCAACTTGGTCAGCGCATCCAGCAACGCCTCCGGCCGCGGCGGACAGCCGGCCACATAGACATCCACCGGGAGGATCTGATCGACGCCCTGCAACACGGCATAGCTGCGATACATGCCGCCCGTTGAAGCGCACGCGCCCATGGCGATCACCCATTTCGGTTCGGCCATCTGGTCGTAAATCCGCTTCACCGCCAGCGCCATCTTGTAGGTCACCGTCCCGGCTACGATCATCACATCCGACTGCCGGGGAGAAAACCGCATGACCTCGGAGCCGAACCGGGCGATATCGAACCGGCTCGCCGCTGTGGCCATGAATTCGATGGCGCAACAGGCCAGGCCCATGGGCATCGGCCAGAGGGAGTTCCGGCGGAACCAGTTGAGCGCCGCGTCCAAGCGCGTGTGGATCACGTCGCCTTCGATCTTCGTGTTGTAGCCGATCTCAGTGCTGGTTGGCATAAGCCGAACTTGGCGGAACGCCCGCAATGGCCGGAGGCTAGACCCCCTCCGGGGCCACAGGCAAGGCGAATTTGTGAATTTTTTCACAAGCAACCCGGCTTGCTCGCCCCGCTGAGGCCATGGCCAAACAACCCGCCGTTCCCCCGGGCACCGCCGAGCCAGCCGCCGTCAGCCGCTGGCTTTCCGCTTGGTCCACCCCACCCCGCCGCCTAGTCTGAGCGCATGATTTTGCCCGATCCCGACACGGCCGCCCTTTTCCGTCACGATCCGGACGCGCGGCAAACCCGCCTGCGCCACCTGATCCAAGAACGCCTCGCGAGCCAACCGCCCCCGGTGCTCGAAGACCAAATCGTCGCGACCTATTTTCTTTGCCTTCGCACCTGGAGTCTCAGCCACGCCGCCAGGGAGATCAGCTACCACGCCACCAGCGGCGCCAGGGACATCCCGCCCGGCTCGCTGCTGGCGCAGTGCACCGGCCGGGCCGTGGGCATGGATGAATTCGATGGCACCGGCCGCGTCGGCCTGCTCCACATGGCTTTTCCCCTGAAGATGCTGCTCCAACCCGACGGGCACCTGACTTCGACCGATCTCCTGCACACCGTGGCGGGGGCAATCCTGTTCGACGCCCACGAAAACCAGGACGTGCAACTGGTGGCGCTCCAAATCCCGGACAGCGTCCTGCGCACCTTTCCCGGGCCGGCGTACGGCGGCCCGGGGCTGCGCGCCAAGACGGGCTTCGGCGCCACCGAGCCCGCTTTCGGCACGATCCTCAAGCCCACCGCCGGCATCACTCCGGACGTCGTGAGCGCGCTCGTGGACAAAGTCGCAGCTTGCCCGCTCTTCCTCTTCGTGAAAGAAGACGAGAACCTCTACCCACGCCTCGACTACTCGCCGGTGAAGGAGCGTACGCGCCGCGCCGTCGAGGCAATCCGTCGCCGGCAGGATCGGCGTGGCGGGCGCGGGCTGATCTTCGCTCCTCATGTTACCGGCGCTCCCCACGAAATCCTCGACACCGTGCATGCCGCGGTCGAAGCCGGCGCCACCGGCGTGATGTTCAGCGAAAGCTTCGCGGGTGGCACGGTGCGCATGGTGCGCGAAGCCATGCGGCGGCTTCCGCAACCTCCGGCCATTTACGGTCACAACGCGGGCATCGGCGTCAAGACCCGCGGCGGCGTGTGGCGAGAAGTCATCGACCTCCTGGCGCGCCTGGATGGGATCGACTTTCGCCAGACCGCCCCCGTGCGTGCCGGCACGCCGTTTATTTATCCCCATGGCGACGAGTGGTTGGCCAGCGAGAGCGTCCTCACCCGGCCGTTGGCCGGCCTGAAGCCCACCATGATTGCCCGGGCCGGTGGTCTTGATCAGGGCAACATCATCCTGAACCTCGAGGATGCCGAAGCCCGCGGACTGAGCGAACACATCCTCTTTCTGGCCGGCAGCGCGATCAACTCGTTCAAGAACGCCGCCGGCCAACCGGATCCCGCTGGCGGCGCCGAGGCGATGCGACAGGCACTGGAGGTGCACCGCAGCGGCGAGCTGCGCGGGGCCACCCTCGAGGAACATCTGCCGGCCTTGAGGGCTCTGGCGGAACGCAAGCAGCTCAAAACGCTCCGCGAAGCCCTGCGCCAGCGTTACCCGACCAGCCCGTAACGCGGCTCACCTCTCCCAGCCATCCGGCTCGCAGGCCGAGCGTGCGAGGCCGCGCGTTGCGGGGATGCCCCGCCAGACATGGCGCCGAAGCGGGTGGTGGATCGAGGATCGATTCCTCGAACCGGGTTGGAAACGGGAGAGGATGCAATCGACCGGGCGCACTGACCACGCACGTGTTCGTGCGGCACATGCACCTCGACCTGGGCGGGCGCCGTTACGCCGCCGCGGACGGGGCGGGTTCGATGCGCGACCGGCGGGACGAACCCACGGAGGCGATGGAGGGAGGTGCCGGGCAGTGACGAATCCCCGCAGCAGGCGAGCGGCCTTGCGCCCGATGGGTCAATCCCCCAGCCCCAGCTTGAAGGTCTGGTCGATGGCACCGTGGCGGGCCGGCAAATAGACGGTGAACACCGTTCCCTGCCCGACCTGGGAGTGGGCGTGAATGGCACCGCCGGCCTCTTTGATGAGCCGATGGACGATGCACAAGCCCAGCCCCGTGCCGTGCGCCCGAACCGGGGCGTGGGGATAGGGCTCGAAGAGCCGCTTCATGATCTCCGGGGAGATGCCGGGGCCATTGTCCTGGACGGAGATGGCCAGAAGCGGCGGAGTGTTCTTGAATCCTTCCGCATTGATGAAGCGATCGGTCGGGCCGTCCCGAAAGTGGCCGAGGTCGAGGGGATGCTGCAGCAGCAGCCCGGCAATCTCGACCCGATGGTACTGCGGCGAGCATTGCAATGCGTTCAGGGTCAGGTTGAGGAGAATCTGGATGAAATCCGTACCGTTGATGGCGACGGAGACATCCTCCGCCAAGGGATGGATGAGCAGTTGGTTGTTGCGGGTGCTGGGGTGGACGCGCAGCAACTCGCTGAGATCTCCCAGGATTTGATTGGCCCAGACGCGCAGGTTCTCGGTCGGGTTCTTGCGGAGGAAACTCAGGTACCGGCGGGAAATCTCGATGCAGTTGGTGACCTGCCGGGTAATGCGTTTGAGCCGGTCCTTGATCAGGTCCAGGTCTTCGCCGGCGACAACGGTTTCGTCGCCAATGCGCTGGTTGATGATCTGAATCAGACCGGAGATGACGGTCAGGGGGCCGTTGATGTCGTGAATGATGCTGGCGTAGATCTCGCCGCGCGTGCGGACGATTTCCCCGTCGAGTTTCTGCTGCTGGAGTTCGGCCTGGAGCTGCTGCAGTTTTTCGGCGTTGGTCCGGACTTCGGCGCCGAGCGTGCGGCGTTCGATGGCGCTGGCCACGGCAGCCCGGATCGTGGCGAGGTCGAAGGGTTTGTTGATGTAGTCGCAGGCGCGCAGGCGGAGGGCTTGGCGCAAGGTGTCGGTGGTTTCGTAGGCGGTCATCATCACCACCTCGATGCTCGGGTCCACGAGCTTCAGGCGTTCCAAGAGTTCGATCCCGCTCATGCCGCCCATCCGGATGTCGAGCACGGCCACATCGAGTCGGTGCGATTGGGCCAATTCCAGCGCCTGGGCGCCGCTGGTGGCCATGAGAATGTCATAATCGTCCTGAAAGATGGCCTTGATCGACTGGCGGGGGCCGTCCTCGTCATCCACTACAAGGAGGACAGGGCGGCGGGGTGGGGCCGTCGCCGGGGTGCCGCCGCTCAGGGCCGTATCTTGGGACAACGATGAGGCATGCATGTCAGCGATTGATCCAGTCAACGCACGGATGAAAACGGGGCTTTTGAAGGTGCCGCGCGGGGACTGCCAATCGTTCGTCCCGAACAACCAAAGCGCCTGCGGCGATGTCCAGCACCACTGTGCTGATGACCGGCCAGGTACCGTCATCATCCATTGTTCCGATTAACAAGCACGAGCGCGTTGGAACCCTACAGGTTCAGGCTTTCTTCACAAGAAGAATTCTTGAGTCCCGCGGGTCGGGGCTTCGAGAATCACATTGATTGGACGGTCGTTTGAGGCTTTATTCCGGCCCTATGTTCCGTCATCGACTCTTCAGGACCTTCGCGGGCTTGTGCGTGCTGCTCGGGGCCGCGTTCTCGGGCTACACGCAGATTGTCATCGATGGCGCCGCTGACCGCAGCATCCACACGGACTCGGCGAGCTTTCGCGTTCAAGCCATTGCCGGCACCACCACCACGGCAACGCTCAACGGGCAGCCGATCGCCGGCGGTGTCTTTCACACCATCACCCGGATGGATCATTACGAACTGGCCGTGCGACAGGTGCGCGATGCGGATGGAGCCGTGTCCACCGCAACGCGGCAGTTCATCGTGCGCTCGTCGCAACGCGGCTCGCCGGAAACCGGCCTCATCGCGTGGACGCCCTACCCACAGATCGATTCCACCGCGGCGGAGTTCTCCGGAGCGACGCTGCACCTGGTGACGCCCACGGCCTTTCCCGCCGGATTGCCGATTCCCGTGGTGGCCTGGGTGGCTGAGGGGCAGGACCGCGTCCGGCGCGCCAACGGTTGGATAACGGCGCCGGGGTTCGAGGCCAATCCCATCCGGCTTTTGCGGGGGTGGGGGTCGGGCCTGTTGCCGGCGGCGGACGGTGGCGGGAGCCTCGAGTTTCAAGCGCGCCTGCATGATCTCCAAAACGCGAAGACCATCCCGATCGAGGCCGGTACGGCTTGGACGCCCGTGTCGGGGGTCCTGAATGGCGCCGTCAACTGGCCGCCGGATTCGCGGATTCACATCACCGGGCATGTGGGCATCCCGGCCAATGCCTCGTTGACCATCGGCGCCGGCACCGTCGTGAAACTCAACCCGCTGGCGACGATCACGAATCTGGGCCGGGTGGTGATCAACGGCACGCTCGACCGTCCGGTGGTCCTGACCGCCACGAACCCGGTCGCGCCTCACCAGCACACCCACGCCTGGGGCGGCT
>DATLZF010000642.1:0-4520 GCA_035574135.1 Candidatus Methylomirabilota bacterium | reverse complement strand
CGACGCCGGGACGAAGACCTTGCGCGTGATCGCGATGCTCCCAAACCCGCCGGGCCCGATGATCACCTCGCGGCCCTCCTCCTCCAAAAGCCCCGTGGCAAAGCACGGAAACCCGCCATCCTCCACCTCCAGCCGATACGCCCCGTCATAGGCGTCGCTGAGTCGGCCATCCTCCGTGCCGCCATCCCCGAGTTCGCCGTTGCAGTTGATGTCGTAAACGAAGCCGTCCGCCCCGATGCGTCGGTAATCGAAACGGATCGCGTTGCCCAGGATGACGTCCACGATCGCCGACTCGTTGGGACCAACGGCGCGCTCGACGTAACCGGCCGATTGGAAGTTCTCCGGATCGGAAGCGGTGACCCGCACCGTGCCCACCGGCACGCGGGTCTCCGGGTACTGGCCGTTCTCATCAGCTTCACGATACGTCTCGAAATAGCCCAGCGGACCATTGTGATCGAAGTTCTGGAGGATCACCTGGGCAAAGGGCACCGGCGTCGTGCCATCGGCGGCATACACGGTGCCCTGCACGGTCGCGGTCGGGGGCAACTGGACGTTGATGTTCACGACCTCATCCGGTAAGGACACTGTACCGTTGGTCAGGCCGCAGATGCCGTCGTTCCCACCACCTCCCGTCCCGGCCGGCTTCAGATTCCCGGCGGCCAGCGTGAACTTACCACCCCCGAACGTGCAGGCCTGCAGGATGAACTCGCCCACAGGCACGTTCTCGAACTCAAAGGAGCCGTTCTCGTCCGTCTGAAGGAACCGCGTGTTGTCGAGCGATGAACTACGCAGGACGACCTGCGCGAACGGCACGGGGTTCATGGCCGCGTCCTCGACGACGCCGGCCACCGTGCCGGACGGCAGGAGCACCACGTCCACCGTCAACGGAACCGAAACGGTCTCCACCAGCCCCGTGGCCAGGCCCGGCAGGCCGGACTCTCGATCCCGCGCGTTCAGCGTGAAGGCCGCTCCCTGCTCCACATCCAGGATGCGATACCTCCCGTTCTCGTCCGTGAAGGAGCTGCCAAAGGAGTACTGGTTTCCGTTGGTGCTGGTGAACGTCGCCGTCACGTCAGGGAAGGGCACGGGCCTCACGCCGTCGTGGTAATAGACGTGCCCGGTGACCACCGAGATCGGCAAGGTGAGGTCGAGCGTAAGCATGTCGCCCGTGTTGGTGATCGAGCCGCTCGCCTCCACCGCGATCTCGAACCGATTCGGCGAATGCGCCACGACGCGGAACCCGGCCGCCCCGCTGGCCAGGCCATCGGCCCGATACACGCCGTTGAAATCGGTGCCCCGGGTGACCAGCAACTGGCCGCTGGCCGCGTCAAAGATCTCAATATAGGCCCCGGGCACCGGAGTCTCGCCGTCGCCGGCCAGCACCGTCCCTTGCACGGTACCCAGCGGTGGAGCCGTGATGGTCACGTCCACCGTCCGACCCTGATCGGCCATGGCAATGACACCAGTGGCGCTCCCGGCAAACACAAACGAGGAGGGATCGCGAGCCTCCACGTAGAACGGCCCTTCGGGCACATTCGCAACGCTCAACACCCCGGAGCCATCCGTCACGCCGACGAAAGTCAACGAGGTTCGGAACGCATGGCGCAAATTGACCCGCGCGCCGGCAAAGGGCGTGCCGCCCGAACGCAACACGGTGACTCGCAGCGTGGCGCTGGCCGGCAAGGTCACGTCCACCGTGAGCGTGGCGCCATCCACCGGCACGATGTTGTTGCTCACGTCACGGAAGATTTGCGAATTGCCCGGCAGGAAGGCCCGCAACGTAAACGGCCGTTCGGCCGGCACCTGGGTGACGGTGTAGTTGCCCGCGCTGTCTGCGGAGGTTTGCTGGGTGAAGTTGGTATGGATCAACCGCACTGTGGAGCCGGCCGCCGGCGAGCCATCCGCCAGGCTCACCCGTCCCATCACCACGCCGGTTCCGGGCAGGGTGGCCGTCAGCGCGACCACGTCGCCGTTCATCGTGATGACGCCAGGCGTGTCCGTAAACACGTTGCCGTTGCTGGGGTGCGGCGTGTGCACCACAAAGCGGCCGACCGGCACGTTGACCAGTGTCAGCCGCCCGGCGCTGTCCGTGCGACCTGCGAAAAAGAAGAACGGGCCCCGCGCCTCCGTCTGCAACTGCACGTTGAGGTTCGGCACGGGGCTGCCGCTGGCGAAGTTTACCTGCAACTGGATCGTGCCCAACCCGATCAAGACAATGTCCTGCCGGTTGGTTTGATCGGCCACGATGGTGACCGCGTAATTGGAAGATACCTGCGAGCCGGGTTCCGTCACCCGCAAGGTAAACAGTCCCGTCCGCACGTTCGTGAACAGGTAACGCCCGTTCGCGTCCGTCTGTACCGAGCGGCTGAAGCCGGAGTTGAAGAGCTGCAGGAAGACATTGTTTGCCGGCGCGCCGCTGGCCGACACCACTGTGCCCTCCAGCGCGCCGGAGGGTTCGAGGACGACGTCCTGGACCGTCGCCTGCCCCACCGCCACAGCGGTGTTGGTGGTGCCAGTGAGCGGCGTTCCGGTCGGATCGTTGAGGAAGGCGGTGACGGTGTAGTTGCCCGGGAGCAGGCCGTTCATCACGAAAGTCCCATCGGCGGCACTGCTGAAGAAGACACTCAAAGAAGGAGCGGAGATTCGAATGCTGCAAGCGGCGCCCACCGGGGTTCCGTCCGGCCGCCGGACGGTGCCGGCAATGCCGCCGGTGTTGTTGAAGATCACGTCCGACTGGGCACGATTGGTCACGCCCACGGTGCCGAGCACGACCAGTTCAGCCAGACCCGGATCGGCGCTTTCATCCGCCAGCCCCGTGAAGCGCACCCGCTGCACGCCGACCTGATCGGGGATGTCGAGGTCGAGATCGCGCACCGGCGCCGGCAAATCGACCGTCTCGGAGTGCAGGACGCCGCTCCCGGCGCCGAACACGTCGATTCGCGCGCGGAAGAAGTCGAAGCCCGTCGCCGATTCCCGGTTGCCGCGAATGTTGATCTGCGTCACTTCGGCCGGCTGGCTCAGGAGCACCTCCAGGAAAGGCGTGGTACCCCGGTTGGCGGCGTCGCCGGACGCGGTGAACCAAGAGGTGTTCAGGTTGTCGTCGATCGCGCGGGAGGGCGGCCAGCCCGGGAAAAAGCTGCTGGCCGACGCCGCGCCGATCAACGCGGAGAGGTTGCCCGTGAGCAGCGTCGGCGTCGTGGGGAACTGGAATCGGTTCGTCGTGGCGATGCCGGTGGTGGGATGGCTCGCCTCGATGGCGTATCGATCCACGGGAACGAGCACCGTGTCACCAAAGTCACCCAGGCGCGACGACACCTGGAACACGCCATTCCCGTCGCTGTTGAGGAAATGCACCCGGCCGAAGAGAGGGTGCTCGCTGCGGAACCGCACCTGACCAAACGGCAACGGCGTGGTCCCATCTTCCGCCAGGACGCGGCCAGTGATCCGCCCGTTCAGCGCCGGCAATGGTGCCACCATGCCGAGGCCGTCGGGCGGCACGACAAAGTTGCCCACCGCCGCGATCTCGGCCGCGCTCAGTCCCGTCAGCGCCTCCGGCGGCAACTGCACCAAACGGCGGCCCGCTTCCCCGCCGGCCACGCGATTGACCTGCTGCACGAGGAAATGCATCAGCATCACCGAACCGCCCGGCGGCACCGTCACGCTGTTCCAACGCAACCGGAGCTGTCCCACCCCGTTCACCACCACGAAGCTGGCCGCATCCACCCGCCGGGAGGCGCCCGGTCCGTCAAACACCGACGCCACCGCGGGCAGACCGCCCACCATGAAGGGATCGCCGTCGGTCCCGTCGTCGATCACCACCCACCGATCCGGATTGGCCGGATCGGAGACGTCCAGCGTGTTGTCACCGGTCGAGGTTTCGATCAACCGGGGGTTGTTGAAGAACGGCCGGTAATGACTGAGCACCTGCACATCCACCGTGATGCCGTCGGCGGTCGGATTCTCCAGCACCTCGAGATAACGGGCGAAATAGCCGTCGCGCGGCACGAACACCTTCCGCGTCACATTCAAGCCGGCCACGGCCGTTTGCCGCACAGCCACCTCGCGCCCGCCATCCTCGGACGCGCCGACCGAACCGGCGGTGAAGCGGTTCGTGTTTCCCCCTTGGATCAGGTCGAGGAGACTCGCACCCCGGTTCACTCCGAAGTCGCCGGCAAAAACGCTGTTGTGGCCGCTGGCCACCGAGCCGTTACCCTGCACATCGAAATAGAAGTTGTTTGCATCATACCAGTTCACCGGCAGGTTGATGGCATTGCTCACCAACTGGATGTCGGCAGTGACCGTCTGACCGTCCTGCGAAATTTGCCCCACCGTTTCGCCCTGCAACTGGCGCCCGGTGTCCGTGGCCGTGGCGGTGAAGCTGCCCACCGGCACGCCGGCGACCGAATACTGTCCCTCGGCGCCGGAGGTGGCGTTGAAGAATCCGCCGAGCAGCGGATGCGTGCTACGGACGCTGACGCCCACACCCGGGGCCGGCGAGCTGTCCGGATTCAACACCCGGC
>DATLZF010000641.1:0-8371 GCA_035574135.1 Candidatus Methylomirabilota bacterium | reverse complement strand
ATCTCAAGAAGTACGAGGCCGACCTCATCTCGCCCGCCGAGGCCGCGCTCTGGAAGCGCGGCGCGTCCAACGCCGGCTATCACTACCTCGGCTGCGCGAAGACGTTTGCCCTGATGGGCAAGGCCTTCGCGGAGGCGAACCTGGCGATGATGCGAGGCGGGCAGGAAAAGTGATCCATGGGTTGGACCACACCAAACACCATGAGACACCTCCTCGTCGGCCTCCGGCTCCTCGCGGTGGTTTCCGCCCGCGCAGCAGACCGACCGAACAAAAAGCCCGTCGCCGGAGCCATCACGCTGGGATCCGCCCACGGCCAGGGCGCGGTCAACTCGTGAGACCGCCGACCATGAGAGCCACTGACTTCAAGACAATCCTTCGGCGAGCGGGAATTGGTAAGTAATGAATGGTGAGTTTCTCCTGCTTGACGGCGCAACCGGCACGGAATTGAACCGGCGCGGGGTGGACACTGGTTTGCCAATGTGGTCGGCCAATGCGCTCACCAGCGATGCCGGGTTGAATGTGTTGCGCCAGATTCATTTGGACTACTTGAACGCGGGCGCGGAGATCCTTACCGCCAACACTTTTCGCACCCATCGCCGCGCGCTGGCAGGCAAAGGGCACGACGCGCGCGAATTGACCAGGCGCGCGGTGGCGACCGCCCGGGAGGCTGTCGCTGAATTTGGAAAACCTGCGCAAGTGGCCGGCTCGGTGGCTCCACTGGAAGATTGTTATCGCCCCGACCTGGTGCCGCCCGATGACGAATGCCGCGCCGAGCACGCCGAGCGAATCCATCATCTCGTGGAAGCGGGCGTTGACCTGCTGTTGATCGAGACGATGAATTCCATTCGGGAAGCCGTCATCGCGGCCAAACTGGCGACGATCACCGGCCGGCCCACCTGGGTCAGTTTTGTGTGCGACTGCGAAGGCCGAATCCTGTCTGGCGAGTCGGTGGCGGTGGCCGCCGGGATGTTGTTACCGCTGGGAGTGAAGGCCCTGGGCGTGAACTGCGGTCCGGCTCACACTCTGGCTAAACCACTGGCCGAGTTGCAGACTGTCTGCGGCCCTGATTTTCCGCTCATCGCCTATGGGAACATTGGCTATGCTGACGCGGTGCAAGGCTGGATCAACACGGACGCCGTAAACCCGGATGGTTACTTGCAATATGCTCAAACCTGGCCGGCGCAAATTGTGGGCGGCTGTTGCGGCACCACGCCGGAGCATATTCGCAAACTGGGAGCTGGAAGGAACCAGGCGACATGAATCAGAGCCACAAGCCGCGAAGAGCATACCGGCTGCGGCAAAAAGACCGTCGCCGGAGCCATCGTTTTGTCCGTGACGATGTGACCCTCCAATCCTGATGTTTGCCTCATTGATTTTACCATGAACTTCACCTCCGGCCTCATTCAGACTGGCTCCAGGTCCGCGTTGCTCTCACTCCTGTGCGCGGCGTGTTTCGGCCTTGCTTCGGCCGCGCTCGGCGCGAGCGGCGGCAAAACGCCGACCATCCCTGATTTCACCAAGGGCGACGTCATTCCCGCGGATGCCAAACATGACTGGAACCTCGGCCCCACCGGGGCGCGCGGCTGGATGTTTTGCGACAAAATGGTGACCTCCGATGCGCGGCAGGTGAAAATCACCGCCGTGGACAAAGGCTCGCCGGCGGAGGGCGTGCTGGCCGTGGGCGATGTGCTGCTCGGCGTGGGCGGGAAAGCATTTTCGTTCGACCCCCGCACCGAGTTGGGACGCGCCATCACGGCCGCAGAATCGGAAGCCGGCGGTGGCAAACTGGCCCTCACTCGCTGGCGCTCCGGGCGGACGAATGAGGTCGTGGTGACGCTGCCGGTGATGGGCTCGTTCAGCGCGACGGCGCCGTATGATTGCCCGAAGTCGAAGCGCATTTTCGAGCAGGGCATCAAGGCGCTGGCAACGCGTGTGGCCGCGCCGGATTACGCGAAGAAGACGGACAGCATTCCGCGCTCGCTCAATGCACTCGCGCTGCTCGCAAGCGGCGACGCGGAGCATCTGCCGCTTCTGAAGCGCGAGGCGCAGTGGGCGGCGGACTTCAAAACGGGCAGCTTCAGAACCTGGTACTATGGATACGTGATGATCTTCCTCGCCGAATACGTCACCGCCACGGGCGATCAGTCCGTGCTGCCGGGTCTGCGCCGTCTTGCGCTGGAGGCCGCAAACGGCCAGAGCGCCGTCGGTTCGTGGGGACATACCTTCGCGCTGCCGGATGGACGTTTGCGCGGCTACGGCATGATGAACTCGCCCGGGCTGCCGCTCACCATCGGGCTCGTGCTGGCGCGCGACGCCGGGGTGAAGGATCCTGAGATCGCCCGGGCCATCGAACTCAGTGCGCGGCTCCTGCGTTTCTACATCGGCAAAGGCTCGGTGCCCTATGGCGATCACGCGCCGTGGATGGAAGGTCACGAGGACAACGGCAAGTGCGGCATGGCCGCCGTGCTTTTCAACCTGCTCGGCGAAGCGAACGGCGCGGACTTCTTCACCCGCATGGCCACCGCCGCGCATGGCAATGAACGCGATCAAGGCCACACCGGGAACTTTTTCAACATGCTCTGGTCCCTCCCTGCCATCGCCCAGGCCGGGCCGCAGGCGACGGGCGCCTGGATGAAGGAGTTCGGAACCGCGTATCACGATCTCGCCCGCCGCTGGGACGGCACCTGGCCTCATCAAGGCCCGCCCGAGCCGGACTTCGACAGCTACAAGGGCTGGGACGCTACCGGCGCCTACCTCCTCGGCTACGCGCTGCCGCTGAAGAAAATCACACTTACCGGGAGAAAGCCCGGCATCGTTGAGCCGTTCACCGCCGAGACCGCGCAGAACATCATCGCCGACGGTCGCGGTTGGACGAACAAGGACCGCACGGGCTTTTACGTCGCGCTCGGCGAGACCGAGTTGCTCAAGCGCCTCGGATCCTGGTCGCCCATCGTGCGCGAGCGCGCGGCCGCGGCCCTCGCGAAGCTCAAGGCGCGCCCGGTCCAGGCCGTCATCGCGCTGCTCGACTCGCCGCGGCTCGAGGCCCGCCTCGGCGCTTGCAGCGCGCTGGAGGCGTTCGGAGGACAGGCTGCGCCGGCCGTGCCGAAACTTCGCGCGACCCTTCAGCATCCGGACCTCTGGCTGCGCGTGAAAGCAGGCGAAGCCCTCGCCGCGATCGGCAAGCCGGCGCTGCCCGCGCTGCCGGAGATGCTGGAGCGCGTCAATGCCGGCCCCGACGAAAACGATCCGCGGGGCATGGAGCAGCGTTTCTTCTCGTTCGCCGTTTTCGGAAAGCTGCTCAAGCGCCATCGCACTCTCGAAGGCGTGGATCGCGAGAAGCTCCGCGCCGCCATGATTCGCGGCCTGCAAAACCAGGATGGCCGCGCCCGCTCGCAGATCAGCGAGATCTATCCGCTCCTCAGCTTTGAAGACATCCGCCCGCTACTGCCGGCCATCCAGGAGGCCATCGTCAAACCTGCGCCCAGCGGAGAGATGTTCGCTGATGAAGTCCGGGTCAATGGATTGAAACTGTTCGCTCAACATCACGTGGAGGAAGGCATTCAAGGCTGCGTTGACTATCTGGTCGGGCAAAATCCATGGGCGAGCGAGATTCGCACACCCGAGATTTTGGAAACCCTGCTGAAGTACGGCGGACACGCCCGGCGCATTATCCCGCGCCTCCGGGAAATCGCCGCGAACTTCGAAAAGGGTGAGCCCGACTTCCCGCTCTCACTCAGCAAGAGAAAAGCCGCTGCCGTGCGCGATGCGATCGCCAGGATCGAAGCCTCTCAAGAGCTCCCTGAACTGAAACGAGTGACACCTTGATTCCCGACGGTTGCCGGGCCTCGATCCCATGAAACTCCTCTTGCCCCTCGCCTGCTTCGTCTGCTGCGCGATTCCCGCGCGCGCGGCGGAACGCCCGAAACTGCAAATCATCAACGGCAGCGCGCAGACCGTGGACGTGTTCTGGCTCAAGTCCGACACCGAGCGCGTGTCGAATGGCTCCGTCGCGCCGGGCGAAAACACGGTCATCACCACCACGCTCGGCCATCGCTTCGCGGTCGTGGGCCGGGAGGACAAGGCCGAGCGCATTGTCACCAGCGAAGTGCCGGTGCAGGCAATGCGATTCGACCCGCCTGATCCGGACGGCATCCCGGCGTTCTACACGCAACGGGTGAAGGCGGGCGGCTTTCCGATTGTCGCATCGGCGCAGGTAAACCCCTACGCACTCAAGGAGGCTGCTTATCTTGTGGACCTGATGCTCGCGCGGCGACCAGATGTGCGTGAGGCGATGGTCAAGAGCGGCGCGCGACTCTGCATTCTGGCCTGGAACGAATTCACGACCGACCAGCCGGAATGGCGGTGGCTGGCGAAGGAGCCGGTCCCGGGTTTTCCCGGCATCACAGCCCGCGACTTTCGCGACGCCCGCGCGCGCGGCATGGGTGGGAGTGCGACCGATCCGTTCTGTTCCTGCGGCGAGGAGAATCTGCTGGGCTACCCGGGCGACCCTTATTCGACCGGGAACATTCTCATCCACGAGCTGGCCCATAACATCCACTTGCGCGGCATGGCGAATGTGGATCCCGGCTTTGACGCGCGTGTGAAGGCCGCCTACGACGCGGCGATGAAGGCTGGTCTGTGGAAAGGCAAGTATGCCTCCGTGAATCACCACGAGTATTTCGCCGAGGGCGTGCAGAGCTGGTTCGACGACAACCGCGAGAACGACCACGACCACAACCACGTCAACACGCGCGCCGAACTGCTCGAATACGATGCCGGCCTGGCCGCGCTCTGCCGCGAGGTCTTCGGTGACACGGTGCTGAAATACACCAAGCCGGCGACCCGTCTCCGCGATCATCTCGAAGGATACGATCCGGCGAAGGCGCCGAAGTTCGTGTGGCCGGAGCGGCTGCAAGCGGCCAAGGCGGCCATCCGCCGCCACGCGGAGGAGCGTTCGCGCACGGGCGAAGCGGCTTCGCCCCGGGTCCAATCCGCCACCAACGATCCCTAGCTGTTGACCGTGGACCGGATTTTCGCGTCCGATGAGTTCAAAGAAGAAAGGCCCGGGCCGGTGCGTTGGAGCCGGCGCACGCCGGATTACTTCACACTGGAGGCTCCGGCAGCGGGCGGCCCGGGTCGGGATCTGGTGCGAAACGACCCGGCCACCGGTCGGAGGGAAATCGTCGTGCCCGCCAGCGCTTTCATCCCCGAAGGGAAAGCCGCGCCGCTGAGAGTCGAGTCGTTCGAGTTTTCGGCGGACGAAACAAAGATGCTGCTCTATACCGACAGCCAGCGCGTCTGGCGGCGGAACACGCGCGGCGATTACTGGGTGCTGGACGTGGCCACGCGCGCGTTGCGCCGGCTCGGTGGCGACGCCGCGCCGTCCACGCTCATGTTCGCCAAGTTCTCGCCCGACGCCTCGCGTGTGGCTTACGTGCGCGAGAACAATCTTTATGTCCAGGAACTGCGCGGGATGCGGATCACGGCCCTGACCACCGATGGCTCGGCCACGCGCATCAACGGCACGTCCGACTGGGTGAACGAGGAGGAACTGGACATCCGCGACGGCTTCCGTTGGAGCCCGGACGGACGCAGGATCGCCTTCTGGCAGTTCGACACCAGCGGCGTCCGCCAGTTCCATCTCATCGACAACACCGCCGGCAATTATCCGAGGATTACCTCCTTCCCTTATCCCAAGGTGGGCGAGACGAACTCCGCCACGCGAGTGGGCGTGGTCGCCGCCACCGGAGGCAAAGTGCGATGGCTTCAGATTCCGGGCGACCCGCGCGAGCATTACGTGCCCCACCTCGACTGGACGCCCGACGGCGCCCACCTCGTCCTCCAGCAGTTCAATCGCCTCCAAAACACAAATCTCGTGATGGTGGCCGATCCCAGGACCGGCGCGACGCGCGTGGCGCTGCGGGAGACGGACGCGGCATGGGTGGACAACCTGAATCCGTTTCGCTGGGTGAATCCGACGGGAGGGTTTGTCTGGTTGAGTGAGCGCGACGGCTGGCGGCACGCTTACCTTGCGGGCCTGGATGGACAGCAGCTTTCCCGAATTACGAGCGGCAACTTCGACGTCATCGACATCGAAGCACAGGATAACGCCGGCGGCTGGCTTTACTACGCCGCCTCCCCGGAGAATCCCACCCAGCGTTACCTCTACCGGACGCGACTGGCGGGCGGTCCAGCGGAACGCGTCACGCCCGAGGGGCAGTCCGGCTGGCACACTTACGATATTTCGCCGGACTGCCGTTGGGCCGTGCATACGTTCTCCACATTCACGACGCCGCCGGTGGTGGACGTGGTCAGCCTTGCCCGATCACAAGGTGGCGCGTGTGCTGGCGGACAACCGGAAGCTGCGCGAGAAACTGTCCGTGCTGAAGCGGCCCTCGACCGAGTTCCTGAAAATCGACATTGGAGGAAACGTTTCGCTGGATGCGTGGCGCATCATGCCGCCGGAAATGGATCCGTCCGGCAAACATCCGTTGTTCATTTACGTCTATGGCGAGCCGGCCGGGCAGACGGTGAAGGACTCGTGGAGCGGGTCGCGCGGCTTGTGGCACTGGATGCTCGCGCAACAGGGCTACCTGGTGGCCAGCGTGGACAACCGCGGCACGGCCGCGCCCCTCCTCGGCCCGTCACCCAACCCGGCACCCGGCACGCCGCCTGGTGCGGCCCCGGCCACTCACGGAATCGTCCTGATTGTGCCGGACTGTGCCGGAATTGACTCCGGGCGGAAAACGATTGCCAAGACCACTGCCAGCCGGAGCGCCAGGCTTGGCTCACTAGGAAATCCATTTTCACCATCGGGATTTGCGGCGGACACGGCGATGCGGCCGGATGACGCCTTCACGTCATCCGGTCCTCTGATCCGCCGCAGCCGCGGGATCGCTTCCGGCTTCCGCTCCCTTCTTCGCCGTGATACAAGCGGGCCGCATGACCACTTGCGGCACTGCCGTCGCATGCCATTTCGCGGCGTTGGCATCGGGTTCGAGGCTGCTCCAGCCTGCGCGCGAACCCATGAGTCCGGGCAGGCGCCGGCAGCCGACCGGAAATCGGCAGGACCTGCATGTGGTCCCCTCGCTCTCATGAAAGCCATCAAGGTCATTTCCTCTCTCCTCACGGTTGCGGTCCTTCTGTTGAGCCTGGTCGTTCTGGCCGGCTGCGGGAAGCCGGCCGGCGGTGGCTCGACGCCGGGCGCTGCGGGACGCCTCTTCGCCGTCTCCTTCCAGACCATGAACAACCCGTTCTTCGTCGAGCTGAACGAGGGCATCAAACAAGTGGTGGAAGCTCGCGGCGATCGCCTCGTGACGCTGGACGCGCAGTTCAACAGCTTGAAGCAAAAGGGCGACGTGGCCGACGTGCTCCAGCAACGGCCCGCCGCTCTCTTCCTCAACCCCGTCAACTGGGAGGGCGTCAAGGGCACTCTGATCGAAGCCCGGCGCCAGAACGTGCCCGTCATCGTCGTGGACGCGCCGGTCAGCGATCCGGACCTGGTGCTCTGCCAGGTGGCGAGCGACAACGTCGAAGCGGGTCGGCTGGCCTGCGAAGCCCTGGCGCGGGTGAAGCCGAACGCGAAGGTCGCCATCCTGCATTACTCGGTGAACAAGGCGTGCATCGATCGCGTGGAGGGTTTCAAGGCCGAGATGGCGAAGCATCCCGGCATGAAGCTGCTCGACGTGCAGGACGCCAAGGGCACCACCGAGGCGGCCCGGCCGGTGATGCGCGATTTGCTCGGGCGGTTCCCGGAGCTGGACGCCGTGTTCCCCATCAACGACCCGGGCGCGATCGGGTGCATCTCGGCCATCGAATCGGCGGGCCGGGCCGGCCAGGTCACGGTGGTGACGGTGGATGGCTCGCAGGAGGGCGCGCGCGCGATTCTGGCGGGCAAACTGCACAGCACCTCGGCCCAGTTCCCGAAGGAGATCGGCCGGATTGCCGCCGAGAAAGCCTACGATCATCTCGCGGGCAAACCGGTGGAAAAGGACATCAAGGTCCCGGTAAAGCTGGTCACGCGCGAGAACGCGGCCGGGTTCATTCCGCAACCCTGAGCCAGGACAACTCAGAGGCAAACCACGAATGAACACCAATGCACACGAATGACTGCGGGGCCGAGGGGCTTGGGACGATCCGGCTCGCCGATGCCATCTGGTTCGATCGTTCACATCCAACCGCAGAGGCAGCCCGCCGGCCTGCCCCATGGTGTCGAGGATCCACCTGCGGATAAACTGAATCTCTTCGAGCCGGTGCGAGATGTAGATGATGCCGACGCCCTGCTGGCGCAGCCGCCGGAGAATGGCGAACAGTTGCTCCGTCTCCGCCTCCGAGAGCGAGGCGGTCGGTTCATCGAGCACCAGCACGCGCG
>DATLZF010000640.1:0-2549 GCA_035574135.1 Candidatus Methylomirabilota bacterium | reverse complement strand
GGATCGCGGTCGAGTTGTCGCAGGATGCCCAGGCCGGTGGCGAGACATCGCACCCGCTCGAATCCCATCAGCAGGATGGCGGCGGACACGGTCTTCACCGGTTCGGCCGGGCCGAAGGCGGCGGAGTTGGCGACGGAGAGGACGTTGGCCGTCAGCGCCGCGTCTCGCAGGATGACGGAGGTCAATTCGGCGGCGCAGGCCATGGGGTCACCCGCCAGGCTGCAAAGGGTGGCGATGTTCTCATCCAGCGCGGGAAGCTGACCTCGTTCCCGCAGGTCCTTCAGCAACGCAGAGGTCTTCGGTGGCTCATTCATCAGGTTCGGCGAACCGTACAGCGCCGTGATCCCGCGGCAGCAACCCTGATCTGTGGCCGAGGGCGGCGCAAGTCATCAGATGCCTTCGATTCGTGGTGTGAGGCCGGACCGGCAGTGGTCGGTCAGGACGGCGCTTGGTGGCTGGAATCGCGCCGGGAAGAAAGACGGTCGGAGCCGGGGACGGCGCGTTCGCAACGGGCGGGTTGCGGGCGCCCCTGCCGGATCGACCTCGGCGACCCGGCTTAGTCCGGCACAGGCGCCGGCGCTGGCTTGTCCTTGAAGACGACCACGAGCGCGTTGGCCATTTCCCGTTCGTGGCCGTAGCAGGGGCTGTTGACGACATGTCCGAAGACCCAGCAGGTGGAGGAGCCGCCGCCATCGAGGTTCATGGCCTGTTCGCAGCCCAATTTGACCATGTAATCGGCCAATTCCGGAAAGCTCATGCCCACGGAGAGACCGCGCTGCCGTCCGTCCACCTGGACGAGGAACAAATGCGTCTTGTTCCAGCCGATGGCGGTGCGGGGATGACGCGCCTGGTGGCCGTTCCACTGGGCGGGCACGCCGTCGCGGACGAGGGTGGGTCCGCCACCCACCGCGGTCTTGACGCCCTGCAAGCGGGGCGAAGTCGCGGTGGACACGCGCACGGTTTCGCCGACGCCGTAGCGGGCAAAGCGCGCCGCCACATCGCCACTCAGTGCCAGCACCATGGTGCCCGGGGCCACGGGGCTGTTGCCCGTTTCACGCACCTCGCGCACGCGCGCGGAATACGTTTCGCCGACCGCCAGCTTTGTCCAGGGGCTGCCATCGGCGTGCTCGAGGATCAGTTCCCGCGACCGGGGCGTGCGGGTGGTGGGACCGACGACGCCCGAATACAGGATGGCCGCGTGGTTGGTGAGTTCGGAATTCAGGCCGATCGGGAGGCTTTCGCCGCCGGGCCAGGTGACCCGGAAGAGGGACAGGACCGATCCCATCTGCGGCGCTCCATTGGTGTCGATCCAGAAGCACACGCGGTCGCCCGGGGCGCTGATCAACTCGCCGGCGGAGATTTGCAGCCCCATCGGGTCGCCGGTCACCGCCCCCTTCTCGACCCAGAAGTCGCCATTGACCGCCGCGATGGGGCGGCCCCATTCCGCGGGCATGGCCTTGATCTGGTCCGTCAGGGTGCGCAATCCGAGCGTCCGGCCGGTCGGCAGGGTGGAGTGAAGTTCGTAATCGGGGCTGTCGCGGTTGAGCCGGATGACGTGAATGGACCAGGGCACCTCGGGCATTTTCGGATTTGAATAGGAGATGCTTGTGCCGGTGCGCGGCGACTCCGCCGGTTCAGCGGCCCATCCCGGCATCCCGAAGGCCAGCAGCACCATCGGCAGCGCGGCTCCCCATTTCGGACAGATGCCTGTGCGCCGACCGGGCGCGCGATTCCACATGTCGATGATTGGCATAGTGCGCGCGCCTTCCCCGTGCCGGCCCGAAGGCGCGTCCTTCTGCCAACACCGCAGGGACGGCAAGAGTTTCATGTCGTTTGAGCAGCCGTGGGGGTAGAGGACACGCGGTTCGGATGGAGTCACGGAGGTGAAGCGGTCTTTTGCAGCACGACGAGGCCGTTGGCAATCTCCCGGTCGAAGCCGCTGCTCGGGCTGTTGACGACACGGCCGTTGAACCAGATCGTGGCGGAGGCACCCCCATCCAGACTCAGAGCCTGCTCACAGCCGAGTCCCCGCATGTATTCGGCCAGTTCGGCGAGGGTCATGCCCACCGACAAGCCCTTCTGCCGCCCATCGACCTGGACGAGATACAGGTGGTTGCGGTCTGAACCGATGGCCGAGCGCGGGTGGCGCTCGACGACGTTGCGGTATTTGTAGGACCCGGAGTCGGGGATCTGCAGTTCCTGCACGCGCCCCTCGCGCACGAGGACCCATCCGCCACTCAGGGCCATCCGGGCTCCGACCAGGGAGGGGACGGTGTCGAAGGATAGCGTCACGGTCGAGCCCGTTTGAACATGGACCGAGTTCGTGAGACCGGAACCGATGGAGAGGATCATGATATCGCGATGCAAGGGCGTGTTGCCCGCATGGCGAATCTCGCGCACACGCCCGCGCACGGTGGTGCCGATGGTCAGGGGCAGCCACGGTCCGTCATCGGCTCGTTCAAGGACGAGTTCCTGTCCGCCGGTCGTGCGGGTGGAGCGTCCGAGGCGGGGCGTGTAGAGCACGACACCGCGCGAGGGACGTTCCTCGT
>DATLZF010000639.1:0-3956 GCA_035574135.1 Candidatus Methylomirabilota bacterium | reverse complement strand
TGCGCGCCGACGCCAAACCGTGCGTGCTGGAGGTGAACACGCTGCCCGGCATGACCGAGACCAGTCTGCTGCCCAAAGCCGCCGCTGCTGCGGGCATCGGCTACGCCGAACTGTGCCAACGCATGGTGGACCTGGCTCTGGCGCGAGCAGGACGGCCTGCGTCCTGAGCGCTCGGCCATCGCCTCGTTCCCGCATCATTCCCAAACCCATGTTTATCGCACGCAAAGGACGCAATCGCCGACTCCGACGCCATCACGTGCTGGACGTGAAATTGAGCACCCAACATCGCCGGCGGATGCGGTGGCACCGCCTGGCTGTGCTGGCCGGATCCGCCGTGGCAGCCGCCGCCGTGGTCATGATTGTGTGGCAGGGCGGCCAGTGGCTGCTGCGGCACGGGCTCTACGAGAACCGCGCCTTCGCCATCCACCAACTCGACGTGGAGACGGACGGTGTGCTGTCCCGCGAGCAGATTCGCAGTTGGGCCGGCGTGCGGCTCTCGGACAACCTGTTGGCGCTCGACCTCGGCCGCGTGAAGCGGGATTTGGAACTGGTGCCCGCCATTGAATCGGTCTCCGTCGAGCGCGTGTTGCCGCACACACTGCGCATCCGCGTGGTGGAACGGGAACCGGTCGCCCGGGCCTTGCCCCACTCCGCCTCCGGCGCCGGGGCAACGAACTCGAACTACTACACCCTGGACGCGGCGGGCTACTTCATGTTCCCACTGGAAACCCAGCAGCGCGCCCTTCCCGCCCCGACCAACGAGCATCTGCCCGTACTTGAGGGCATCCCGTTGGCGGACATTCGTCCGGGACGACGAACCGAGTCGGCCCAGGTGCTGGCGGCCCTGGGCCTCATCACCGCCTTCCAACGTTCGCCGATGGCGGGCGTGGTGGACCTTCTCGAAATTGACGTGGCCACGCCGGGCGTGTTGCGAGTCCGCACGGCCCAGAGCAACGAAGTGGTCTTCGGGCTGGGCGAACCGGATCCGCAGTTGCGCCGGTGGCACGCGGTGCACGATCACGCGCGACGCACCGGCCGTCACGTGGCGTGGCTGGACCTCTCCGTTTCCAACAACATCCCCGCCCACTTGGTGGCAGGCATCGCGGTCACGCCGCCTCCACGCAAACCGGCGCGGAATTCACCCTACAGGAAAAAGCATGTTTGACTCCTCCTCCATCATCGTCGGCCTCGAGGTCGGCACATCCAAGGTCTGCGCCATGGTCGGCGAGATCAACGCCGCGGGCGCTCTCAATATCATCGGGTTGGGCCAGGCTCGCTCCCGCGGCGTGCGCAAGGGCGAGATCGCCGACGCCTCGGTCGTGGGCGAAGACATCCGCAACGCCATCGTCGAGGCCGAGCAGATGGCCGACGTGGAAATCCGCAGCGTATTCCTCGGCGTCACCGGGGGGCACATCCGCGGCTTCACCAACCGGGGTGTGCATCCGGTCGTATCCGCCGACCGTGAAATCACTCGCGAAGACGTGGAGGACGTGATCAAGAACGCCAAGGCCATCAACCTGCCGGCGGAAAACTACGTCATTCACGCCATCCGACAGCACTTCCTGGTGGATGGTCAGGACGGCATCATCGACCCGGTCGGCATGCTTGGGGCACGGGTCGAGGTGGACATGCACGTGGTGCATGGCAACTTCAATCGCCTGCAGAACCCGATTCGCGCGGTCAAGGCGTTGCAGCTCGAGGTGGACGGAATCGTGTTCAACGGGCTGGCGTCCTCACTCGCCGTTCTGGCGAGCGAACAGAAGGAACTCGGCGCCCTCGTGATCGACCTCGGCGGCGGCGCGACCGAGTACGTGGTGTACAGCGGTGGGATCATCAAGCACACCGGGGTGCTGGCAGTGGGGGGCGACCACGTTTCGAACGACCTGGCTTACGGATTGAAGGTGCCGCTGGGCCGTGCCGAGGCCCTCAAGATCAAGCATGGGGCGGCGCTGCTGGGGGATCAAGACAAGGGACAGACCGTGACCGAAACCAACGAACACGGCCTGCCAGTCAAGACGGTGAATTTGGAACATTTGAGGCGGATCATGTCGCTGCGGCTGGAGGAAATCTTCGAATTGATCGAACACGATCTCAGCAAGGCCGGGCTGCTGGATTATCTGCGGGCCGGCGTCTTCATCTGTGGCGGCGGGGCGCGCATTCCCGGCATCAACCGGCTGGCCGAGCGGGTCTTCCAACTGCCCGTCCATCTGGGCCGGGCCAGCACGGTCAGCGGCCACAAGTCGGCGCTCGACCAGCCCGAGTTCGCCACGGCCATCGGGTTGGTGCGGTACGGTTCGTATCACCAGAAGGACCGCACCTCCGGCCGGGGCTGGAGCCGCGCCCTGCGCGAGACGTTCGGCGGGCTATTGAGGCGGTCTTGAATCAGCCGGCCGGTGATCCCGTTCCATCGTCAGCTTCAACCCGCCATCCTTCCTTATGAAAAACCCGTTTGACACCACGCCGGCCTCCCCGAACTGCGACCTGTCCGCCGTGCCAAGCCCCGCCCAAGAGGCCACTCCGGCCGAGATAGCCATCGCGCGCAAGACGTTTGCCATCCGGGTGCTCGGCGTGGGCGGCGCCGGCGGCAACGCCGTCGCCCATCTGGCGCGTGAGACGTTTAGCGGCGTGAGCTTCGCCGTGTTCAACACCGACGCCGCGGCACTGGCTCAATGCCCGGTGCCGGTACGGGTGAACCTTGGCGCCAAATCGATGCGCGGGCTCGGTGCCGGTGGTGACCCCGAGCGAGGCCGGGCTGCGGCGGAGGAGGACGCGACGCAGATTCGCTCCCACTGCGAAGGTGCCGACATCGTCTTCGTCGTGGCGGGGCTCGGCGGCGGCACCGGCACGGGCGCCGGGCCCGTGGTGGCGCGGCTGGCGAAGGAATCGGGCGCTCTCGTCCTGGCCGTGGTGATACTGCCCTTCGACTGCGAGGGCACCCGACGGCAACGGCAGGCCCTGATCGGTCTGCACGACTTCAAAGAGGCCGCCGATGGTGTGATCTGCCTGCCCAATCAGAAGGTGCTCAAGCTGATCGATGACAAGACCAGCCTCCTGGAGGCCTTTCACATCACCAACGAGTTCGTCGCGCAGGGCGTACGTGCCATTTGGCGGCTGCTGGCCCGGCCCGGGTTGATCAACGTCGATTTCGCCGATTTATGCGCGGTCACTCGCGGCAGCCACTCCGAGAGCAGCCTCGCCACCGTCGAGGCGCGCGGCGAGAACCGCGTGCGCGAAGTCATCGAGCGCCTCCTGGCTCATCCGTTGATCGATGGCGGCCAGGCGTTGAGCGGCGCCTCCGCGGTGCTGGTGAGCATCGCCGGGGGACCGGACCTCACGATGACCGAGGTCAACCGGCTGATGGAGCAGATCAATCGCCACTGCGAAAACGCCCACCTGATCCTGGGCGCGGCAGTTGACGAGGAGCTGCGCGAGCGGTTGGTGGTGACCCTCGTCGCCGCCCGCAAGTCGGCTCCGGCCCGCCCGTCGGGACGAGCGGTGCCCGGGGAACCGACGCCGGACGAGGCGGCGCCGGGTCTCACGGCGCACCTCACCGATCTCGGGGCCCCCACGCGTCCGCCCTCGCGTTTCGTCGCACCGCCGCCGGAGAGCACTCCGGAGAACGCCGGCCAATTGTTGCGCCAGCAATCCAGCGGAGCGCGACAGCGGCGGCAGTCCGCCCGAATGCTGCAAGGGCAGTTGCCGCTCGAAATCATCTCGAAAGGCCGTTTCGAGAAGAGCGAGCCGACCATTCACCAAGGTCAGGATCTGGACGTGCCCACCTACATCCGGCGCGGCGTGGCCCTGAACTGAACGGAGTTTTCCAAAGGAGGATACTCAAACCGTCAGGCTCGCGAGGGCGAGGGGCGAAAGTGCTTCGTTGTTTGGCAGTGCCGCACTTTCGCCGTTCGGTGGTCCGGGTGCCGCCCGCCTTTGTTCCCTCAACACCATTCGCCGCA
>DATLZF010000638.1:0-4197 GCA_035574135.1 Candidatus Methylomirabilota bacterium | reverse complement strand
CACCACCGCCAGTCCGCCGGGCCTCAGCATATCGTAGAGGATCTTGACGAGTTTCGTACACACGGGATCCGTCAGATAATCAAAAAGCCCGGCACAGTACGCCACGTCGTATTGAGGGGTACGAAAGCTTGAGGTCGGCTTGTCCACTTCCTTCAGCAACTGCACGACCGACTTGCGCACCGTGTTGACCGTGGTCCGCCGGCCGGAGCTCCGCTTAACCCGGTCGAGCTCGCGCCGGGTGTATTCCAGTGTTTCATCGTTGAAATCCAGAAGAGTGAACTCCGCCTGATCGCTGACGATCTGACGTTCGACAAAATCCTGAATCTCTTTCGCCGGCCCGCATCCCAGATTGAAAAAGCGGGCTCGACGCCCCTCTTGAGCGGCACGACAGGTCTCCTCCACGAGGATCCGTTCGAGCAACTCCAACCGGTGCCGATGCGCCACCACTGGTGAAGTATCGAGAAAATAGGCGTTGAGCAGTTTGGCGTAGATCGATCCCCCCTCGTAAGGACTGCGCGTCATCATATTCACCATCTCGTAGTCCCCGGCGTAACCGAGGGGCTTCCGGAATGTGCGATGCATGAACGGGGCGCACAGCACCAAGGGATGCAGTTGCCGCTTCACGTAGCCGGCGTGCTCCGGCACCAGATCGGGCCCGATGTCCCTGGCTGCCTCCTCGAACCGCCCAAACAAATCGTGCAATACAGCCAGGGCGGGCTCGCGCAACGCCTCCAAGGTTTCGTGTTCAAACTGATCTCGCGCCCCCGTCGGCTGGGTCCTCACGGTCAATTCCACCTGGTCGAGCCACTGCTGCAAATCCCGCAGAAAAGTCTCCATTTCTGCCACGACCAGCTTGAACTCCGGTCGCATCCGAAACTGCCGCTGGGAACGCTCGAGAAAGCATCGAAACTCATCCTGCGCGCTGCGACGACCGCGTTCCAGAAACAGCGGGTTCACGTCCAGCCACCCCGTCTCTTCGAGCGTCACTTCGCACACCGCACCGGTGGCGGTGGCGACCTGACTGGCGACCACTGCTCGCCCATCGTAGAGGAGTGTGTCGTTACTGAAGATCTGAAGCTTTTCCAAAGCTTCAGAGACACGCAGGACCGTATAGGGACCGTGAACCGCGAACACGGCCCGAAACCGCGTCAACTGTTCCGGCTCCAGTGCCAATTCCATCCCTTCACTCGTGCGGAAGACCAGCCGCCGCCCGCTTTTTGGCTCAGATGACATCATCAGTGCTTCGCTGCCGGCTTGTTCGGAGCATATCGGAGGCCGTAAACGGGGATGAACCGGCACTGTCCCCTGCCCGCGAAGGGCCGTGCCTTCGGAATAGAATGTTGGCGCATTGCACGCCCGACGGAACTCCCGGTCGGCTGGTTCATAATCTGCTCCGAGCTAAACCTGGCAGCAGGCCGGAAAATACTTCCCGGCGACAGGCAGTCTCTTACAAACTAAACGCAAACACGGCAACCGTTATGATCCAGCATCAACGCACCCGCCTCCGCCCGTCTTGCCGACTTGTGCGGTGGTGGACCGCAGCCCTTGTGGCAAGCGCGGGAGGGCTTCCGGAAATGGCTCACTCCATCGGCTTTCGCATCACCCACCAGGACACGGAAGCCATCGCCCGCGCCAACGCCTTTGTCGCCACTGCTGACAATCCTTCCGCCGTTTACTACAACCCCGCCGGCATTACCCGGCTCGAGGGCCACAACGCCCGCGTCGGTTTTCACGCGATCTCCATCAACTCCTCCTTCCGGGGCGATGCCGGCGGAACGGAGCATTCCGACTTCGCCATCCAACCCGTTCCCCATCTCTACTATGCCTACGCCACGGAGGATCAGCCGCTGGCCTTCGGCTTGGGCATCTTCGCCCCCTTCGGCCTGGCCCTCGACTGGGGTGATGACGTGGTCTTTCGCAACCTCGCCATCGAGGGCCAGATCGCCTACACGACCATCGCACCGGTCGTCGCGTGGCGGCTGCATCCCACTTTCTCCATCGCCGCAGGACCAACCCTGAACTACGTGTCCGCCTTCCTTCGCCGGGGAGCCGGCGTCGTTCCCGGTGACGAGTTCCGTTTTCGCGGCAATGATTTCTGCTTCGGCGCCAAAGCGGGTTTCCTATGGCAGCCCGTGGAAAAGGTGTCCATCGGCGCCAGCTACTTCAGTCAGAGCACGGTGACCTTGCGCGGCCAGTCGGATGTCAAACCCGTCATTGCCGGCGAATCCGGCACCACTGCAGACGCCGACTTTCCCCAGTTCATCATGGCGGGAATTTCCTACCGACCCACGCCCGACTGGAACATTGAACTGGGGCTCGAATGGACGGACTGGAATGCGCTGAACACGATCAGCTTCGAGGGTACTCCCGTTGGCCCGGTCACCGCGCCGTTTCACTGGCAGTCGAGCTTCATTTACCAGATCGGGGTCACTCGTGAGTTGGGAAATGCCTGGTGGGTGGCCGCCGGGTATTTCTTCGCTGAGAACTCGGTCCCCGATGCCACTTTCAATCCCCAGGTCCCGGACACCGATTTGCACGTACCCAGTATCGGCTTTGGCCGGCGTGGCGAACGGTGGAGCTGGGCCGTGGCCACCCACGTCGCCGTGGGCCCCGAAAGAAGCATCAACCTCGGCGTTGGCAATCCGGCCAATGGGACCTACAAGTGGCTCGATGTCGGGGTCAATCTTTCGGTCGGCTACCACTTCTGATCCAAAACGCGCGGCGGAGCCCGCTACCGCCTCGGCGGCGCCTCGCTCGCAATGGCCGGAAGGCAACAGTGCGCGTTGCACAAGGGTCGCCGGCGCGCGCGGCCCTCCAAGACTTGCCACCCGCCCGGCGGACCGGCATCGTCGCAGCCGCATGGCAGAGAGTCCCAGCCCGCCGATCGCCGACGTGGCCTCGCAAGTCGAGGCCATCGTTGCCTCCACCCCCGTTGACGACATCCACACCCATCTTTACGACCCGGCGTTCGGCGGATTGCTGCTCTGGGGCATCGATGAACTGTTGATCTATCACTACCTCGTGGCCGAAGCGTTCCGCTACTCGGCCATGCCCTACGGGGCCTTCTGGAAGCTGTCCCGGGCCGCTCAGGCCGAGTTCATCTGGGAGACGTTGTTCCTTCGCCACTCCCCGGTGTCCGAAGCCTGCCGCGGCGTGCTCACCACGCTGCATGCGCTGGGGCTGGAGGTGCACAAGCGCGATCTGCCCGCACTGCGGCAATGGTTTGCCCGCTGGAAGCCGGAGGACTATGTGGACCGCTGCTTCGAACTGGCCGGCGTCCGCTCGGTCTGCATGACCAACTCGCCCTTTGACGACCTGGAACGGCCCGTGTGGCAGAAGGGCTTTGCGCGCGACGGCCGTTTCCGGGCGGCGCTGCGCATCGATCCACTGCTGCTGGCCTGGGAACAGACGGCCCCCCGGCTCCACCAATGGGGCTACCGGGTGAACCCGACCCTGGACGCCGGCACCCTCGCGGAAGTTCGCCGCTTCCTCGGGGATTGGGCGGAACGAATCGAGGCGCGCTACCTTATGGTGTCGTTGACGCCGGACTTCGCATTCCCGGCCACGGACTCCTGCGCGCGACTGCTGGAGGGGGCCGTGCTCCCGCTCTGCGCCGAACGCCGACTGCCGCTGGCCCTGATGATGGGCGTCAAGCGACAAGTGAATCCTCACCTGCAACTGGCCGGCGACGGCATGGGCCGCAGCGACCTGTCGGCGCTGGAGCGGCTCTGCGCGCAATTTGGCGAGAACAAGTTCCTCGTCACCGTGCTGGCGCGTGAGAACCAGCACGAATTGTGCGTGCTGGCGCGCAAGTTCCGCAACCTGCACATCTTCGGCTGCTGGTGGTTCACCAACGTGCCGTCCGTGATCGAGGAGATGACCCGGATGCGACTGGAGCTGGTCGGCTTGAGCATGACACCCCAACACTCCGATGCCCGGGTGCTGGATCAATTGATCTACAAGTGGCGCCACTCCCGCGCCATCATTGGCCGGGTGCTGGCGGAGAAGTACGAGGATCTGGCCCGGACGGGCTGGCGGCCGACGCGGGCGGAGATCCGGCGCGATGTTGAGGCGTTGTTGGGAGGGGCGTTCGAGCAGTTTTGCGCCGGGCAAGCCTGACTTCAGTTGCTGGGCAGCACAATCGGCCCTTGGGGAGCCTGCACGCCGCCCTTGCGCTCAACGGAGACCGCCACCTTG
>DATLZF010000637.1:0-12324 GCA_035574135.1 Candidatus Methylomirabilota bacterium | reverse complement strand
CGGCTGCGGCGGTTGCCCTGCGCCATCTGGAGTGCCAAGCGGCCTGTTTTCAGGCGCGGACCGGTCGGGCGCCGTCGGATTTTGATCGCTACGTGATGTGGAATGCCGGGTTCAGCTACTACTGTCGTCTGGGCTTCAATCCCCAACGGGTGCACGCCTCCATCCGCGATCGTGCCGAGCGTTTTGTGAACTTGCGCAGCCTCGGCGCTCCGCGCCCGGCCGGTGGCGAATTGCTCGCACTGGGTGGCATCTCGGGGACCCGCTGACGCGGTATTGCCGCGCGTGGCGTCCTTCCGCCGCTGCGGGGTTCATCCCCGGGCTTGCAGTGCGGGACTGCGACGCTAGGCTGTCAACCATGCAGCAGCGATCCGTTGACATGACCGTTCACCACCGCATCGCCGAGCTGGGCGAACGCGTGCTCGCCGGCGAGGCCCTTGCCAGAGATGACGCGCGGTGGCTGTTCGATCTCGAGGCCTCCCCTGACATCTTTGATCTGTTGTCGTGGGCCAATCGCATCCGCGAACATTTCAAAGGGAACAAGATTCACCTTTGTTCCATCGTGAACGCCAAAGCCGGTGGCTGCTCGGAGAACTGCAGCTTTTGCGCCCAGTCCTCGTTCTACCAGACCGGGGCGCCCCGTTACGGCTTCATCGATCCGCAGCCCATGGCCGAGGCCGCCGAGGAAGCCGGACGCAATGGCGTGACGGCCCTGGGACTGGTCGCGGCGTGGAAGGGGCTCAACGAAGGTCCGATGCTCGATGAAGTCTGCGACCGGATTCAGGAACTCGCCCGCTCCGGCAAGGTCCGCCCCGACGCCTCGCTCGGATTGATCAAGAGCCAGACGGTGGCCGACCGCCTCAAGGCCGCCGGGCTCGAATGCTACGGCCACAACCTGGAAAGTTCGGCGCGTTTTTTCCCGCGGCATTGCACGACCCATTCCTACGAGGATCGGCTCCAGACCATCCGGCACCTCAAGGCAGCCGGCATCAAGATCTGCTCGGGCGGCATCATCGGCATGGGCGAGACGCGCGAGGACCGCTGCGATCTGGCCTTCGCGCTGCGCGATGTCGGGGCCAACGTGGTGCCGATCAACATTCTCAATCCTGTCAAAGGCACTCCGTTCGAGAACGTCCCGCCCCTGCCGCCGCTGGAGATTCTCAAGACCATTGCCTGCTTTCGGTTTATTCTGCCCCGTCAGGAGATCATGGTCGCGGGCGGTCGGACGCTCAACCTGCGCGACCTGCAGAGCCTGATTTTCATGGCCGGCGCCAGCGCGCTGATGGTGGGTAATTATCTCACGACCTTGAATCAGCCGGTGGAAAAGGATCTGCAAATGTTGAAAGACCTCGGGTTGGATCCGGATTGGAGTTCGCGCGGCTTTTCCGATCAGGAGGCCCAGGGCTGCCGCTCCGAGTCCTCCTGCTCGTGTGCGAGCGAGACCCCACTGCGGCCGCGCGAACTCGCAGCCTGCTCCTGAGCCGCAAGCACACCGGCCGTCTCCCTCAACCGCGGCGGTTCCGGAGACCCGTCCCGGACGGGTTGCCGCCACGCCAAAGCCCCTGCTGCGTCACTCGCGGGTGATCGTCTCGTCAAGATTCAGGAGCACCCGGGCCACAGTGGTCCACGCCGTCGTGGCGTCCGCTGCGGCCAGCTCCTGGTTGAGCAGTGCCTGCAGGCGCTGCCGTTCGTCGGCGTCGGGCGGGCGGCTGACACAGCGCCGGAATGCATGGACCAACCGATCGGCATCGGAAGGCAGCGGTTCATCGCGCACGCGGGTGGCCAGAGCGGTGGCCATTTCGAAAAACTGTCGGTCGTTCAGGAGCGTCAGGGCTTGCAGGGGCGTGTTCGACCGGATGCGGCGAGTGCAGGCACTGAATGCGTCGGGGGCATCGAACACGGCCAGGGCAGGATGCGGCGTCGCCCGCCACCAGTGGGTGTAGATGCCGCGGCGGTAACGGTCCTCGCCGACGCTTGGTTTCCATTCCCGTTTCGACTGGCCAAGGTTCATCACGCCGTCTGGCTGCGGCGGGAACACGGGAGGACCTCCCATCTTGTGCGATAGTAGCCCGCTCGCCCTCAGCAACACGTCCCGCACCACCTCGGCGTCCAGCCGCAGGCGGGATTGGCGGGCCAGCAGCTTGTTTTGCGGATCCTTCTCGGCCAGGTCGGACCGCGCCTTTGAAGACTGGCGGTAGGTTGCGCTGGTGACGATCAGGCGGTGGAGATGCTTTAGCGACCAGGGGCGGGATGACGGGCCGTCGGCAGCGAGGTCAGCCGCGTCGGAGATGGGGCCAGAGGAAGCCGATGCGCCGCCCGGGGCCGTTTTGGAATCCGAAGGGGGCGCCCCCTCCGGCCGCATGAACTCCACGGCCAGCCAGTCAAGCAGTTCAGGGTGGGAAGGAGGAGTTCCCTGGGTGCCGAAATCGTTCTCCGTCTCGACCAGTCCGCGCCCGAAGTATTGTTGCCAGATGCGGTTGACGATCACGCGGGCGGTGAGCGGGTTGTTTGTGGCCACCAACCAGCGGGCGAGGTCGAGGCGGTTGAGTTGTGCGGGCTCCGGGGTTGGTTCCACCTCGCGTCGGTGGTCTGCTCTGGAGGAAGCAGGGGAAGGCGGGGCGCCGCTCCCGGAGGCGATTACGCCTGCGGCAGCGGTGGTGGCATTTTCGGGCGGGGGTGTTGAAACGGCCGGCTGGTTCCCGCGGCTCTGTGAGGTCGCCAAGGGGTGAAGAATGGCCGGCACGCCGGGCGCCACCTTGGCGCCCGGGCGCGTGAAGTCGCCTTTGATGAACACATGCGTGTCGCGCGGCTTGTCCAGCTCGCGCATCACCAGGGTGGTGACCGGTTTGGGTTGGTTTTTCTCCAACTGGGTCACCCGGGCGTTGCGTTGTTTGAACTCGGCGTCCTCGGGTCGAAACGCGGCATAGACGATGCGCTTCTGCTTCCGGGTTCGTGCGGCGAAAGCCACCTGCAACGCTTTCCGCACCTCCGGCCGGAGTTTTTCTTTGTCCTCCGGCGTCAGCGCCTGCTCCCACTTCACCACTTCGCTGCCCTTGGTATCGAGATAGCGAGCCAGGTCCTCCTCGGCTTCCTCCAGGTCCTTTTGGAGGTGTTCCTCGCCCACGAATTCACCGGGAATCTCCAGCACGCCTTCCGGCATGCTCTTGCCGTGTCCATCTCCGACGGTCGAATTGAAGAAGGCGTAAAACTGGTAATACTCTCGCTGCGAGAATGGATCGAACTTGTGGTCGTGGCACTGGGCGCAGGCCAGTGTGACTCCCAGCCAGACGGTGGCGGTGGTGTTCACGCGGTCCACCACGGACTCGACGCGGAATTGCTCGGGATCAATGCCCCCCTCCTGATTGATCTGGGTGTTGCGGTGGAAGCCGGTGGCGATGAGCGGATCCAGGGGCGAAACACCCGGAGTCAGCGAGTTGGTGTCGATCAAGTCCCCCGCGATCTGCCAGACCGTGAACTGGTCGAAAGGCATGTCCTCATTCAGCGCGCGAATCACCCAGTCGCGAAACTTCCAGATGGAGCGTGGCGCATCGATGCTGTAGCCGTTGGAATCCGCGTAGCGGGCGGCGTCCAGCCACCAGCGACCCCAGCGTTCGCCATAGTGCGGCGAGGCCAGCAGGCGCTCGACGAGCCGCTCGTAGGCGTCGGGCTGCCGGTCGTTCACGAAGGCGTCCACTTCCTCCGGCGTGGGTGGCAGGCCCAGGAGATCGAGGCTCAGTCGGCGGATCAGCGTGACACGGTCCGCTTCCGGCGAGGGCCGGAGGTGCTCCTTTTCCAGGCGGGCTCGAATGAAGGCGTCAATGGGATTCGTCCCGGGCGGCAAATCGAGGCCGGCCGGCTGTGGAACCGGCGGCCGCACCGGTGGGACGAACGCCCAATGTCTTGAGGTCTCGGGTTGCTCCGCAGCCGGCGCGAGGGCGCCTTCATCCACCCATCGTTGCAGGAGGGCCATCTCCGCCTCGCTCAACGGGGGCTTCTTGTAGGGCATGCGCGAGATCGAGTCGTGCTCGTCCCTCAGCACCCGGAGCAACAAGCTTTCCCGTCCCCGGCCCGGTTCAAACAGCGCTCCATGCTCACCTCCCTTGCGGGCGAAGGCTGCCGTATCCAGCCGCAAGCCGCCCTTTTGCTGGGAAGCGCCGTGACATCGGTAGCAGTGTGCCGCCAGCAGGGGTTTGACCTCCTGCAGATAGTCCACCGGCACGGCCTGCACCGGCAGGCTCCAGCCCGCCCAGGCGAGCACCCATGAAGGCCACCGGGATTTCACAGCGCCGATCGTAGTGATTCCTCGCATTCGCGCCAGCCCATTTGCACGTGTCTGCCGCGGGTCAGCCCCGGTGGGCGGTCATTCCCAGGCCGATGATCCGGTCGATGAGATCGGGAAAGGCCATGTTGGCTTCGCGCGCGGACAGGGCGAAGTCTTCGTCCTGCGCCAGGTGCGGGTTGGGATTGGCCTCGATGAAGACGATCTCGTTGTCCGGAGTGAGGCGCAGGTCGAGCCGGGCGTAGCCGTCGATGCCGAGGGCGCGATAAATCTTGCGGGAGATGTTTTCGAGGCGCTGGAGCACGGCGGCGTCGAGCGCGCCGGCGAAGGCGTTGGTGATGCCCCAGCGGCGGCGGTAGTCCTCGTCCCACTTGGCCTTGTAGGTGGCGATCTTGGGCTCGTCCGGTGGGACTTCGCGGAAGACCATTTCGCGCACGGGCAGCACCTGGAGCCGGTCGTTGCCGAGCAGGCTCACGTAAAGCTCGCGTCCCTCGATGTACTCCTCGGCGATGGCTTCCTGGTTGAACTTTTCGTGGACGAAGGCGACGCGTTGCCGAAACTGTTCCTCGTTCTCGACAAAGGAGGCGAGGGAGATGCCGGCCGACGCTTCCTCGCGCAGGGGCTTGATCAGCAGCGGATACTTCATCCCCCGGGGCTTGCGCAGCGGGCGGCCCGGCGGCAGCACGGCAAACTCCGGCACGCGGATGCGATGGTAGCCCAGAATCTTCTTCGAGATGCTCTTGCACTTGCACAAGGTCATGCCCGTCGAACCGCACCCGGAGAACGGCACACCCTGCAGTTCGAGGAACGATGCGAAATTGCGCTCGAAGGCGCTGCGGTTGCGGAATTGCTCGACGAGGTTGAAGACCAGGTCCGGCTGGAAGGCGGCGATCTTCCGCTGCACGGCGTCGGTGTCGTCGTGCACGGCCAGCAACTCCTGCGTGTGGCCCAGGGCGTGGATGGCCTTGACCACATCGGCCTCGGTCTGCCAGTCGGGCGAGCGGAAGGATTCGGTGAAGTCGTAGTCCGCAGGCAGCCGTTCGCCCACGTCGAAGACGGTGAGAATCCGGAGTGTCTTTTGCACGGGAACCGGCGCGCGCCGGCGCTACTTCGTCCGCTTGAACTTGCCGGTGAACAGGTAGTTCATCACCAGACAGGTGATGTAGGATGCGACCTCGAATTGCAATCCCGGATCTTCGGCGCGCACGCGCAGCCCGAGCGCGTCGCAGCGGGCGATGAGACGATTGAGCAGGCGGTGGACGGGATAGCGGCGCTCCTTGGTCCACCGGGAAATAGTGTTCAAGATCTGACGGCGATGGGCCCGGAGGTAGTCGGAGGCCTTGCGGCGCGCTTCCTCCGGCGCCGGCGGGGCGAAGAGCGTCTGCAAGTCGGCGTCATAGAAGTCCGGGTAGGTGTCCTCGTAAAGTTTGCGCTTTCGTGCGTAGTAGGTCTTGAGCTTCTGGTTGAGGCAGTCGTAGTCGGCCGGGCGGAACTTCGGCTGGTGCACCGGCAGTTGGCCGGCGATGGAGCGCATCAGTTCATCCACGAATTCCACCTTGCGCAGGGCCTTCCAGCCGCGGTAGCGCGCCCGCCAGTCCTCTCCCGGGGTGAGCCACACGGCGAAGGTCTCGGCGAAGTCCTCGTCCGGATGGCTCTGGGCGTACCAGTCGTCGAGGTGGATGACGAAGGAGCGGCTGTAGGGGCGGGGCCGGTAGCATTCGGGGGATTCCTCATCCGAGGGCTGGCCGAAGTGCTCCTGCCATTCGGGGCGTTGGTGGAGGAGATAGGCGTAGGAGTAGGCGTGCGCTGCCTCGTGCCGCATGAGTTTCATGAAGGCCTCGTCCGTGTCGCCCTCGACCTCGAGCATCATCTTCCGTTCGAGCCGGCGCAGGCGGTCGTGCACCAGAAAGAAGGGGATGAAGATGGCCGGGATGCCGACGGGACAGAACCATTCATCGCCAATGTGGCAGGGGGGCAGGAAAACCTGGCCGCGGTCGATCAACTCCTGATGTAGCCGCTGGACCTGTTTCTCGATGGGCGTGCCGTGGAGGGTGAGCCCCAACTGGCGGATGCGCTTTTCCAGCAGCGCCTCGTCGCTCAGTTCGGCCCACCCCTCGGCATGCATGGCGGGATTACTTGGCGCCGGCGCCCGCGAGTACGGCGGGGACCGTTCGCCACAGGATTTTCAAGTCGAGCCAGAGCGACCAGTTGTCGATGTATTCCAGGTCCAGGCGCACCCATTCCTTGAAGTCGCGCACTTCGTTGCGGCCGCTCACCTGCCACAGGCAGGTCAGGCCGGGCTTGACGCTCAAACGGCGCCGGTGCGCGGGATCGTCGAAGCGTTGCACCTCATCGACCGGCAGCGGTCGGGGCCCGACGAGACTCATCTCGCCCCGCAATACGTTGAACAGTTGGGGCAGCTCATCGATGCTCGTCTTGCGCAGCCAGCGGCCGATCCAGGTGACGCGGGGGTCGTTGGTGACCTTGAAGACCGGACCGGACATTTCGTTGAGCGCCTCCAGTTCCTGTTTGCGCTGCTCGGCATCGGTGACCATGGACCGGAATTTCAGCATGGTGAACGGCCGGCCGTTGAGCCCGCAGCGGCGCTGGCGGAAGAGCACCGGCCCGGGCGAGGTCACCTTGATCAGCAGCGGAACAATCACCCAGACTGGCGCGGCGGCGAGGATCAACAGGGCCGAACCGACCAGGTCGATCAATTGTTTTGCCACCGCCTGCCAGGAAGCCTCGGGGACGGAGCGGAAGATCAACACCGGCCGCCCGTAAAATTCGTCAAAGGTCGTCCGCGAGATTTGCGTCTGAAAAAAGTCCGCCAGCAGCCACACCTCGACCCCTTCGATCTCGCAGGCCTGGATGGCCTTCTCCACCTGACCGAAATACGTGTGTCGGGCGGTGAGGATGACGCCGTTGGGGGAGCGTTCGTGCAGCAAATCGACCAACTGCTGGATGGTGTTGTCGTTCAGGTCCAGTTCGCCCACGACCTCAACCTCGCCGGCCGCCTTGTGTCGGAGTTCGTCGCGGGTTCGGCGGGTGTCCTCCGGGCTGCCGACCAGCACGAGCCGTTTGCGGAACTGCTCCTGGCCGTACTTGCTGCGCAGCCAGCGCTGGATCAGCTCCTCCGAGCCAAACACCAGCAGAAAGCTCGTCACGGGGAAGAGACCGATTACCGAGCGGTTCAGCTCGGTAAGGCGGAAAAGAAACATGAACAGGATGATGCCCACCGTGATCAGGGCACAGCCTTTGAAGAGCATCCACGCCGTCTGCCAGCGTGGCATGAGCATGGGGCGCTGATAGAAGCCGACAGACTCCATCACCAGCGGCACCATGGGGATCAACGCCACGTAAAGGTAGGCAAACTGATTGAAATCCCCCAGCGGATGACTCGAACCGGGGAACAGATCGATCCACCAGAGTGACCGGAGATAATGCGCCAGCCACAAGCCCACCGCAAACAAGGCGGCGTCCTTGATCTGAAGGATCTGCGTTCGAACGTGCCGATTACGCTGCAACATGCCGCGTTGGTCTCAAGCCATCGTTATCTCGCCGCCCGCGCCGGCCCGGCCGATCGTTCCGGACCGGTGGCGCGCTGGAACGCGGGCACGGAGGCGCTGATGAACTGCTTTACCCGTGCGTAGGTCGCATCCTCCTCGCCGGGCAGGCACATGGCGAAGCAGGATACGTAGGCCCAGCGTTGCAGGACGCCGCGCGTCAGGAGGTCTCGCGCCATCCAGCGCATGCGTTCGTTGTGGTCGGCGGTCAACTGACCGTCCGCCACGAACCAAAACACGTACACGGCCCGCGCATCAACCCTCTGCCCCGAAGTCAGGGTCAACTCCTTCGCCGCCGTCATCCGCATCACGGGCAAATCGTAGGCATGCGGCCGGGCAATCGGTACCGTTTCGGGCTCGGATTTAAGGATGCGGAAGCCCTGACCGGGCAGGCAGAACTCGGGCTTGTGAATACTGGTCCGATCCGTGCCCATCAGCACGACGTTCATGAGGATGCGAAAACCGTCCGGCGCCGCGTAGGACCGTTGCGCGTAAGTGGTATCGGCCGGCAGCCAGACCGTGACGTTGGTGCTGATCTTCAACTCCTCGGACTGATAATCCAGGACCTTTTCCGGCAACGCCACACTGTTGGTACCGAGCACCCGGCCATCCTCGCAATAGACGTTTCGCGCCACCATCACCAAACCTGGCGTCCCCAACCGCTGCAAGGTCTGGAAACGCCCCAGCACCACGGCCGCCAGTCCGATGACGCCCAGCCCGAGCCCCAGAGCCAATTTCCCCTGTCGCGTCATCCGCGTCCCGCCTCCTGTTCCCCTTCGGTCAGCACCACCGTCTCCGGTTCCCCTTTCGGGCCGCGGTCCTCGCGCAGCCAATGGCCCAGCAGCAACGTGCCCCCGAGCGACGGCACGTAGGGTGCCAGGCTGAAAAACCAGTTCTCATGCACGAAATTCCCCGCCTCTCGACCGAAGGCTTCCGAAGCCACCACGATCAGCGTGAGACGGAACACGTTGCCCACCACCGCCAGCGGAAAGGCTGCTGCTGCCACCAGTAACCGGCGCCAGTTCGTCCGGAAGGCCAGGTACCCGTACACCACCGAAAAGGCCAGAATGGCCGTCAGACTGCGGATGCCCCCGCACGCCGCCGCCACCTCATACTGGTAATGACCCGCAGGGCTGAAAAGCTGCGTCCCCTCTTGAATGACATTGATGCCGAGGCCGGTCTTGCACAGGCCTCCGGTCAATTCCGTCGCCAACAACCGCAAGGGAAACGTAATTGGCTCCGCCGCGCTGCCGAGCGGCACACAGAAGGCAAAGAGTGAAAAGGGGAACACCGTCGCCCGCATCCATGGCCAGCCCCACACCAGGCCGGTGAGGCCATACAGGCCGACGAAGAAGGCCACCACCGACACCCGCTGCTGCTGGATGGCGTAGCCCGCCAGATGCAACAGCGTGCCGGCCAGCAGCACCAGCCCCGCCGGCCACCACACGGCCTTCGGCAGCGCCAGCAGATCCGCCCGCCGATACCACAACAACCCCACCACCGCGAACGGCACCAGCCACATGTGCGCTTCTTCGGCGTCCAGGATGCGGGTCCAATCCACCTCGCCCCGCAGGTCCGTCGCCGCGCCGCGCGTGGCCACCCAGCCCCACCAGCCGAAGAGCGAGCGCGTGTTCACGTAACCCAGCGTCGAGTTGCCAAAGAAGTGGAACAGCGCCACCCAGGCCGCGAAAAGACACAGAAACGCGCTCCGGTCCGGCCACTGCCGCCAAACCGCCAAGGCCTCGGCCAGCGGGCCGGGACTTCGGTCTGGAGGGTTGTTCTGCAATGCTGCTGCCGACATAGATCGTCCGGAACGTTGAGACAGTAGCGGCGGGGTTCCGCTCAATCAACGACTTCATGCCACCGCACCGAAAAGCCCGGTTGCGCAAGTCGGGGCTTCCCCGATCCGGTCTGCCTGCCTCAACCTGATTCAAGACTCAGGCCCGTGAAAGCCGCGGAATGGTGGTTGACGCCTCGCGTCCGGGAATAAACGCTTCCAAGCGCGACTCCGCCTTCATGTATGGCTTGGCTCATCGGCGCATGCCGGCAGAAGTGTCCCGCGAGTCACGCCGGTCCTGACGGCCGAGGCGTGTCCCGCCTGCTGGCGGCCGTCGCGCTTGCCTTGTTGGCCGGGTGCGCGGGGGGGCCCGGAGGCCAGCAGCGGTTGGTCTGGCAGCCCAACATGCTGTTCGCCGATGAAAGCCCGTTCACCTACGCCTCCCGGCTGCTGCCGCAGGTCGAGCCCGGTCTGGCCTTTACCGGCGGGGCGCAGGCATCCACTTGCTCCGCATGCCGCTGATGTCCGCCGCCGCCACCCATGCAGCCCGGTGGTCCGAGGTCGGCGCCTTCCCGCGGGTGGGATCGATCCCAAGGTCCGCGGGAGGCCGCAGGCTGTCATTGACGCTGACCTTGCTGTGTCTTGCCGCCCCGGCCCGGGCGGCGCCTCCCCCCGACTTCGCCCTGCCTCGATGGGACACCGGTGCGACGGTCCGGCTCGATGACTTCGCGGGCTCCATCGTCGTGCTCGATTTCTTCGCCTACTGGTGCGCGCCGTGCGAACGCTCGGCGCGCGAGCTGGAAACCGGCATTCAACGACACTACGCCGCGCGGCGAGGCAACGCGCGTGGCCGGCCGGTCCAGGTCATCTCGGTGAACGTGGAACGCGCGCGACCGGACTTGACGGCGGAGTTCATCCGACGCACGGGCGCCAGTCTCGTTGTGAACGACCCGGACGGCGCGCTGCTGGACCGCTTCGGCGCGGAAGGAATTCCCTATCTCGTCATCCTCGACGGCAGCGGTCGCAAGGACGGGCAGGGTGAGTTTCGCATCGCCTACCAGCGGGCCGGCTTCGAAGGAGTGGCGCGGCTGCGACAGATCATCGACACGCCGGGTCCGCCCGGCACCGCGCCGGCGGTGCAATCGGCCATCGATCCGGCAACCTCCGCCGCGCCCGCGCGCCAACTTGGCGAGGCGGACACCGAATTCCTCTGGGCCTCGGACATTCTGTTGACCGAGACGACGCTGCACTATCGCCGCGAGCGCGGCACCACGCGATGGGACGGTTGGTTCGCCCATGCCTCGACGGATCTCGACTACGAACCCTACGCGCCGTTCGACTTCCTGGGCGAACCGGCGGACGTGAACGATGATCGCTTCGCCCTGCGAGGCGCGGGGCGGGGCCCGTTGAGCGAAGACGTGGCATGGCTCGCCGCGGCGGGGGGATACGACGGCTACCGCGATTACCGCTCGCTCTGGCTGGACACCTACTATGAGCAGCAGTACCAGGGCGTTCCGGGCTACGCAGCGGCGGAGCCCCGGGGCGCGAACGCCCACGTCGGCATCCGCTGGGAATACCTCAGGGCCAACGGGGTTTTCGAGGCGCGGGCGGGCTATCAGTTCGACCAGGTAGCGCCGGGGTACATCGTGGATACGAACTCGCCCACGCTGGCTGTGCTCCGCGGGCGGGAATTCCTCCACACGCCAAGTCTGAGTCTTTCCACAGAGAACGTCCTGGGTCGGCGCGTGCGCACGTTGCAGGAGTTTCGCGTCGCGCGCACCTCGGGTCGCGAGTCCCGCTTCAGCGGGCAGAGTTCGTTGAACTGGGCCTTTGCCGAGCGCTGGGTCGCGCGATTGAACGCCGGGGCGGCGCACGAGGAACCACGGTTTACCGCCTGGTTCGCCGGCGCCTCGGTGGAATGGGAAATCGCGCGCCAGATCTATGTGAGTCTCCACGGCAAGTATTACGCCGACAGCGGCGAGATCGAGAACTCGCTCTTTGTGAACGATGCCGCGCCCGGCGTTCGCACCGCGCACGGCGGCCTGGGCCTGCGTGTCGTGCGCGGCGCCTGGGCCTTCAAGCTGGCGGGCGGACCCTTCTTCTCGCGCTACGACCCGATCGCACTGGGCAGCCGCCCGTTCACGAACCTCTACCGCGACCGCAACTGGGGGCTGGCACAATGCGCCCTTTCGAGACAGTTTTGAGCCGGATCAACCTCGACCCACGACCATGAATACCCGTCGCCCTTCTCTCCCCGGAACGCCCGCAGTCGTCCGGCTGGTGGCAGGTCTGGCCCTCCTGGCGGCCTTCGTCCCACCGGCGACGGCTGCGACCTACAGCGTGGGGCAGACCGTCAACGACTTCACTCTCTACCTGCGCAAGCCCTACACCAATGCAAACGGCCAGGTATGGACGACCAACCGTCCCGTGCGCCTGCGCGAGTTCGAGGGCAAGATCGTGTTCCTCGAGTTCTTCGCCGTGTGGTGCCCCTTCTGCGTCGCAGCCGCCAACGAGACAGATCCGAACATCCTCGATCACTACTCCAGCCTCAAGGGCACGTCGAATGGGAAAGGCTGGGTAGATCGTGACCCCCCTGTGGTGAAGCTCAAGGTGTTGAGCGCCCGCCGCAAGGATGAGCTGCTGCGCCTCCTCCGGAGGAGGCGCAGCAGCGGCGCGCAAATCTTGCCATCCTCCCGGCGTGCATA
>DATLZF010000636.1:0-4434 GCA_035574135.1 Candidatus Methylomirabilota bacterium | reverse complement strand
CGTAGTTCCGGTCGTGTGAGTTGCGGTATTGTTGGATTCAGATCAGTCGAGAGGGGGTGCTGCCCCCATTAATGGCGTAGAGCCAGAATGGCTCTAGATCATCAATGGGGGCAGGCCATAGCCTCTGACTGATAAAACATTCTTAGGAGAAAGTGTTTTGATCAGACCAGAAGCGGTATTAGGCCTGCCTGAGTACCAGATTACAGGCATTGAGCACCAACAAGGGAAGGTGACGATTGCGGCCGTGCACACCGGGGCAGTTAGGTGTCCTGATTGCAATGGCACGAGTCTGCGATCCAAAGGCAAACGCAAAAGGCGGGTGCGGCACGAGAGTTGGGGAGAGCGCCACACCTGGATGGAGGTGGAAAGCCGGAAGTGGCGCTGCCGGCAGTGTGGGCGAACGTTCTGGGAACGGTTGACGGGCATTCTGCCGCGCAAGCGAGCGACCGAACGGTTCCGGCACAGCATCTTCCGGGATCATTTCGATGGGATCAACCGCAGCCGTCTGAGCCAACGCGAAGCGATCGCCAGTGCGACGGTCGAGCGCTGGTCCATCGACTTTCTGAAACGCAAGACGGCGGAGCGCCGCAATGCGCTGTGCCCGGCGGTGCTCGGCATCGACGAGCATTTCTTTACCCGGCGCAAGGGCTATGCCACTACGTTGTGTGACCTGAAGGGCCATAAAGTATTCGATGTGGTGCTCGGCCGCAGCGAAGCATCCTTGGAAGAGTATCTGGAGAAACTGCCGGGCAGAGAGAGGGTCCGCATCATCTGTATGGATCTGTCGCCGGTCTATCGGGCCATCGCCCGGAAGTACTTTCCGAATGGAGTGATCGTGGCAGACCGTTTTCACGTGATCCGGCTGATCAATCATCACTTTCTGGCCTGCTGGCGGGAGATCGATCCGGTGGCGAGCAAGCAGCGTGGACTGGTGTCGCTGATGCGCCGTCACCGCCACCATCTGAAGCCGGAACAACGCACGCGGCTGGACCAGTACCTGAATGAACATCCGCTGTTGAAGATCATCTATCGCTTCAAGCAGAAGCTTTGCTATCTGATGCTGAAGAAGCATCGGACGCGCCAGCAGTGTGAGCAACTGGCGCCGCGGTTTGTCGCTGCTGTGCAACAACTGCGGCAGTCTCCCAAGCCGCAATTGGCGCAACTGGGCGAGACGTTGGACAACTGGTCGGAAGAGATTGTGCGGATGTGGCGGTTCAGCCGGAGCAATGGGATCACGGAAGGATTTCACACCAAGATGGAGGTGCTGCAACGACAGGCGTATGGATTTCGCAACTTCGCGCATTACCGGCTGCGGGTGCGAGCGATGTGCTCGTAGCCGGTCACGATCCAACCTGGCAGACCAACGGGGCCAACGCGACCCTGTCATGGGGTTGTGTCAGCATTGTCAGCGCCGGTGCAAAAATCCCTAAATAGCCGGTTGAAAATTCCCCACTCACCCTGACGTGGTGGGTAGCCGGGGCCATCCTCTGTGGAGGAGGCACCGCGACCGTGCTAAGGGGAACCGACGTGAATGACCTGGCAGAGATGAAACGGGAAGGCCTGAGCGTTCAGGCTATCTGCGAGCTGACCGGCTACGATCCCAAGACCGTCCGAAAGTACCTGCTCAAGCCCGAGGCCGCCCCACGCTACGCGGCCCGCCTAGAGCCGCCCGGCAAACTGGACGAGTTCAAGCCCTACTTGACCGAGCGCCTGAAGGCGGGAGTGTGGAACGCGCGCGTGCTGCTGCGCGAGCTCAAGCAACACGGCTACCGAGGCGGCTACACCATCCTCAAAGACTGGCTGCAGCCGCAGCGCACCGAAGCTCGGGCGGTCGCCGTGCGGCGATTCGAAACTCCACCGGGCAAGCAAGCACAGGCCGACTGGGGACACCTGGGCCACGTGGAAGTCAACGGCCGGGCGCAACGCATCTGGGGCTTCGCCCATCACGCTCGGCTTCAGTCGCAGGATGTGGGCCGAGGCAGCGCTGGATCAGAAACTCGGCACTCTGTTACGCATGCACGAGGCCGCCTTCGAAGAGTGGGGCGCTGTCCCGGAAGAGATTCTCTACGACCGCATGAAGACCGTGTGGCTGGGCACCGACGAACGTGGTGAGATCATCTGGCATCCGGTGTTCCTGGACTTCGCACGCTATTGGGGATTCCGGCCCCGGCTTTGTCGGCCTTACCGGGCGCAAACCAAGGGCAAGATCGAGTCGGGCGTGAAGTACATCCGGCGAAACTTTCTGTGCGGCCTGCTGGGCCGTGAACCCTCGTGCCTGATGGACTTTAACACGCAGTTACGCGAGTGGATCGCCGCGGTGGCCAACACGCGCGTGCACGGCACGACCCATCAGAACGTGGGATTGCAGTGGGACCTCGACCAGTTCAACATGCAGCCGGTGAACGGACGGCGGCCCTATCCCTACCAAGACGAGGAACTGCGCAAGGTGGCACGAGATGCCTACGTGTCCTGGCAAGCCAGCCGCTACTCGGTGCCGTGGAGCTATGTGGGCAAGCAAGTGCTGGTGCGCGAGCAGGGACCGGACGTGGAAGTGCACTGCGGCGGCCACCGGATCGCCGTGCATGCGCGGGCGCAACGCCCTCACCAGATCATTACCAATCCCGCGCACCACGAAAGCATTCCGGTCGGCGGGGACAGCCGTGGCCGCAAGATCCTGATAGCCCTGCGGGAAACGGCCCCCACCGTGGAAGCGCGACCCCTGGCTTCCTACGAGAGTCTGGCCGTGAGTGAGGTGGCACTATGACCGCTATCGAAAAACTCCACGGCGCGCTCACCACGTTGGGCCTCAAAGCAGTCGATGCCCGGCTGGAGAATCTACTCGAACAAGCGACCAAGAGTGAGTCCAGTTACGCCGACTTCCTCGATCAACTGCTCGGCTGCGAAGTCGAGGCCCGGCGCACGCGCTACCTGCGGGCGCGGCTGCAGTTGGCGCACTTTCCCTTCGTGAAGACCTTTGAGCAGTTCGACTTCACGTTCCAGCCGTCCATCGATGAGCGCCAGATCCGCGAGTTGCGGACACTCCGTTTTGTGCACGAAGCCAGCAATGTGATTTGTTGGGTCCACCGGGAGTCGGCAAAACTCATCTGAGTATCTCGCTCGCCGAGGCGGCCATTCACGCCGGGTTCGGCGCCTACTTCATCACGGCGCATGACTTGGTGAACGATCTGGGCCGCGCCTATCGTGAGGGCCGGCTGGACCGGCGCATGCGCATTTACCTGGCTCCCAAGGTGCTCGTAATCGATGAGATGGGGTACTTGCCGTTGGATGATCTCGGCACCACGATCTTTTTTCAACTGGTCAGCGCCCGTTACGAACGCGGCAGTATCATCCTCACCAGCAACAAGAGCTACGGCGACTGGGGTTCGATCTTCGGCGACGCGATCATCGCCACCGCGATTCTCGATCGGCTCCTGCACCATTCCACTACCATCAACATTCGCGGCGAGAGCTACCGCGTGAAGGAACGCCGGCGCGCCGGCCTACTGCCACGCCCCGAAGATCAGCCGCCGCTATTGGGAGTTCCTCCGGCTGTCGCCCCGAGCAATCGCGGTAAACGCGGCCTTTGAGTTTTCTGAGGCATGACAGATCTGCCCATCCGATGTTGTCTTCTTGCCGAGGGCGAGTCGAGTGTATCCGGCTCCGCCCCCGGCACTCATCGTCTGGACGAGTCTGAGCCGATTATTCCTTGGCGGGTCGGTCTCCACCGGAGCCCGCCTCCGCTTCATCGGCCGATTTCCATTCTGTGGCGACCGGCCGCGACCGTCAACCACCACCCGTCGTTGGGTGGGGAATTTTCGACCGGCGAAATCGGGATTTTTCAAACGGCATTGACAGCATCCCAGTCCCTGTTGGAGGAAAATGCACGATGGAGTGGCTCTCCAGACCGGCTTCTCCATTGCTGGGCGGAGGAAAGGGCGCTCAATCGCCGCCCCTTTCCCCGCACCCCTTTTCCCGGCTGAACTGCGAAGCCGCTGAGCCATCAGGGTACACGTAGTTCCGGTCGTGTGAGTTGCGGTATTGTTGGATTCAGATCAGTCGAGAGGGGGTGCTGCCCCCATTAATGGCGTAGAGCCGAGTGGGATTGGCGGGGACGACGGGGCTCGAACCCGCGACCTCCGACGTGACAGGCCGGCGTTCTAACCAGCTGAACTACGTCCCCGCTACAGTGCGGCAACACACGTTGCGGCAACCCCAGGATAGCAGGCGCCGCTGCGCGGCCGCAAATCTTGGACCCGGCGCCCTACAAACCCCACGATACATACTTCACTTCCAGGTACTCCTCCATGGCGTACTTGCCGCCCTCGCGGCCGAAGCCCGAATGCTTCACGCCGCCGAAGGGCGCCTGCGCGGTGGACGGTGCGCCGTCGTTGGCGCCGACGATGCCGTATTCCAGCTTCTCCGCCACGCGCATCA
>DATLZF010000635.1:0-3770 GCA_035574135.1 Candidatus Methylomirabilota bacterium | reverse complement strand
CCGATGCGTTACCGAATCCGCCGCACCCGGTAAAAGCGGATGCCGTCCCCATGCGGCACCAGGGCTCGAAACCGGTCCCCCAGGCTCGTGATGGTGGCCGGCTCGAGGTCCCAGGTCTGCGCCGGCAGGCGAACGGTGCTTTCGATGCTGAACGCATCCGGCGTTCCCCCCGTGGGTGCGACGAACTCGATGCGCGCCGTGCTGTCCGGCAGGAGTTCAAACAGGGTAATCCGCAATTCGAGACTGACGACCGTCACGTTGTCGAACAGGACGAAGTTCTCCATGGAACCGATGGCATCGGACTGGTCGTTGAGGCCGAGCATGACGTTGCCTTCCGTAAAGTCGGTGGTGTTGGTCAGCGCGAAGATGACATGGTCGTTCACCCGGAGCGTGACGAGGCCCCCCTGCTGGCTCAGCTCGACTTCGGCCCAGGACGGGGTGGGGGAATCGAATCGGTTGCCCGGTGCTCCGGGGACCGAGTAGGGCGGGCTCGGTATCTGCGCCGCCAGCCCGCTGGCGGGGCGGTTGGTCAGAATGGTCGGTGGGCTGGCGGGATTGGTGGTCGTGTAAGCGGCGTAATCGCGCACACCTGATCCGTTGGCATTGATTCCCACCCAGAGGCCATCGCCGCCCCGGGTGGTCTGCGTGTCGCCGACGCCGAACCGGTTGGTGGCGAGGCCGGAATGGTTCAGTCCCGCGATGGCGTGCTCGGCGGGACTCACCGCGCCGAAACCGAGGAACATGTCGAAACGCAGTGCGTAGTCGCCCCGGAAATGTTGGCCGAGGGGGTGGAGATTGATTCCCGCCGAGGCGGCCAGGGCGTCATTCTTGTTCACCTGCACGAACAGCCCACGGGTGGCTCCGGGTGCGCTGCGAGGGGCCGGCGGAATGTTCCGCAAGCTGTAGTCTGTGGCGAAGAGAACGGTGGCATCGAACAGACCGTTGCTGGCGCCGAAACGCATCGCCCAAGCGGAGGAACTATTCGTTTCAAAGTCGTCTGCAAACAACACCGGCGCGGGCGGCTGCTCGTCATCCCGAAGGACGATGGTTGCCTCCGACGGCGACCCGATCACGTATTCGGGAGAGGGGTCCAGCGTCAAGACGATGGTTTCCGGCCCTTCGAGTTCGAAATCGTCTATCGGAGCCAGTTCGATCGGACCGGTCACCACGCCGGCGGGGAACGTCAGACCGCCCGAGGGGCTCACGTAGTCCTGGCCCGCCAGGGCCGTGCCGTGCATCGAATAGGTGACCCCGATCAGGGCCACGTTGGTATCCCCCAACCGGATCAGGAGAAGCCGGGCGGTGTCGAACGGAATCGCCTCGTAGATCGACGGCGTGCCCAGGAACACGGTCATGGTGGGAGGCTCGTTGTCCACGATGTGCAGCACGGCGTTGGTCGATCCCGCCAGCGTGTAACCGGCTCCGCTGCGCAGGGTGAGGAGGACGGACTCCGTGAGCTCCGCCTCGCGGTCGTCCACGGGAATGATGGCCACTACGGCGTTGCTTTCGCCGGCGGCGAACGTGACCGGGGTGACAACGGGTTCGTAGTCCGCGGCCTTGGCGGCGCCGGCCAAGAGAATATTGACCGCGAGCGCGGTCGCCGGGTCTCCCGTCCGGCTCAGAGTGAACACACCTGCCACCGGACCGGCCTCGGCGGCGACAGCCACCGTGGTGCTGACCCGGACGACAGGAAGCGTCGCTTGGCCGCGAGCGGAATGGTTTGCCCCCGCCAGGATCGTGGCGGCCATCAGTACGGGCAGCAGCCGCTGCGGCCACGAGACGGTCTCGGGAAGACGCAGATCGCCGGGAGCCACCGGTGGTTGCCGAAGGGAACGATGTCGCATCACAACTCGAATCAGACCCGGAAACCGATCCGTAGCCTATACCAGAAGGCCGGGCACTGCGCGAACCGAATTCGTATCGCGAGCCGCACACACCTGGCCGTTCGATCAGGGCATCGCCCCCCGCGCGGGCCCGCCATCTGCGGTGATCGCGCCCGAGCGCGGCGTGGCCGGATCGCCCCGGGATTTGACCCCTCCGGTCTGCGCGATCGGCGTTCAGCCGACCGCGGCACGACCGGGGCGCCCCTTCGACATCGGCGCCCGGTTACGAGGCCAGCGCCGCCTGGAGCGAGCGCAGTTCGTCGGCCGCCTGCGCGGGATCAGCAAGGGTCTGCGCAATCTCGTTGCGGAGCAGTTGCCGGTAGCGCTGGCGCAGCCGGTACACGGCCACCCGCACGGCGCCCTCATCGAGCCCGAGCGCCCGCGCCGCGGTGGCGTACGGGATGGCCGCCTCGCCAATCTGAAGGTAGCCGCGGGCTTGCTCGAACAACGCGGCCTTGCCCTCCACGCCGCATTCCTGTCGGAGCCGGGTCATCACTTTTTCCAGCAAGGCCAGGGCCCACTCGCGGTCGAAGGCCTTGTCCGGGCTGGACGGGTCAGGCGGATCGAGATGAAAGCGTTCCTCTGCGCTGTGCCAGTCGAGCGAGAGATGCACGACGCCGGCGCCGCGCTTCTGCCGCTGGCTGCGATCCCATTCGTTGGCGAGGAAATGCTTCAGCGCGGCCAGCAGGAAGGCGCGGAACTTCCCGCGCTCGGCGGCGAGGCCTTCGAGGTAGTTCTTCTCCAGGAAACGGGCGAAGAACGCCTGCGTCAAATCCTCCGCGTCCTCCTTCGTGTGGCCCTGGCGGCGCACATAAGCGTAGAGCGGATACCAGTAGGTTTGACACAGCTCGGCCAGCGCGCGGTCGGCATCCGGCGACGACTTCCGTCCCGCGGACAGCACGACCGTCCAGCGGGTGGTGACGAAGGCGTCCCCGCGCGGCGGAGATTGGCTTTCTGGCGCGTCCTGGCTCATGGCTGCTGAAAGTGTGCGCGTTCGATGAGCTTGTAGCGCAGCCGGACGCCCGCGGCCCCGGCGTCGAGGCCGGTGATCTGCATCAGGCCCATCGCGCCCTGGGCGGTCTTGAAGCCGTGTGTCAGCGGGAGTGTCGCGTCCTTCCCCGCAGGCAGGACCGGCGGGCCGTAATGGACATTCATCCGCTTCTCGAACTCAGGGATGGAGAGCGTGTCCCAGTCCGACGACCGCAGGTCGATGATTAACATCCGCTCGACGCGCAGCGCGTTCGTCAAGGCCTCCACGTCGAAGCCCTGCTCTCGCGCCCACGCCGGATTACGATGGGTGTTGCGATCGGTCCTCGTGCCATCGGGCGCGGTGGGGAATGCGCCGGTGATGCCTTTGTCGAAATCAAAGTACTCGGCTATGTGAACCTCCTTCTCCGCGCTCCATGCGGTGGGCACGAGGGGGCGCGCGCTGCGGCCGAGGGCGTTGAGATCGTCCGGCAGGAGCGGCAGGTCGCGAAACTCAATCCAGTGGATGGGCCGCATCATGACCCGGAACTCCTTCACCTCGCTCAACGGCAGCCGCCAGAACCTGTAGCTCCACACGCCGGCCTGTCCCTCGCGTCCCGGCGAACCGCGAGAGGAGACGGTGACGCTTTCCTCCCCGCGCCGGTTGATGGCCACGACCTTCATCTGCCAGTCGCGCATGGGATATCTGGCCAGCAGGGTCAGTTGCGCTTCGCCATCGGACTCGCTGACTTGATGCAACTGCGCCTCGATGGACGGCAGCCCCGGCGTCGCTGCGCGGCGCACGGTCCTGCCATCCACGCCGTGGACGGAAGCCGTCTGCCAGGCAACCAGCCCGAAGCCCAGCCGCATCCCGCCCCGCCTGGGTGCGGCGGGAAACGACGCTTGCAGGAGCCACGCGCC
>DATLZF010000634.1:0-3536 GCA_035574135.1 Candidatus Methylomirabilota bacterium | reverse complement strand
CCCTCGGCGGCACCCGCGGCTCCAGTCGAGCCGGTTCCCGGAAAGACCCTCTCCGCCCCGGTCGCACCTGCGCCGGCCGGGGTTGCCGCCGGGAATCCGGAGCCTGCGCGTGGAAACCAAGGGTTGCCCATGCCGGACGATTTCAAGGATTTCTAATCCGCATCCTTCATCCGGCCCCGGTTGCCGAGTCTGCCCGTGAGGTGGCGGCCCAGCCGCCCCACAGTGCGCCGGCGCCGCCGTGGTCGGAGGATGCCGTCTGGCGCCCGGTGAGCTGTCCGGACATGGCAGCGGCACGGCATTCTGGCAAGCCTGCGGAGGTTGGCTAGGGAGCAAACCGTCCCGGCCGGCATGGTGACGCGGCGGGCTGGGGGGCATGGGATTCGGCGGGCCCGCCAGCCGGCGGGAGGAAGCCGTCGCCCCCTATTTCTCCTTCAGTTCCACTTCGCCCGCCCAGTCCGGCGCGGGCGGGTGGAGGCGAAGTTCGGCGATTTGGTCCAGGTAGAAACGTGAGGGGCCGTCACCGGGCTTGAGCTCGATTGTCGCCTTGAAGCCTGCCTCCGCCTCCTCGAAGCGCCGGTGCTGGAAGTTCACGAGGGCTGCGGCAAACCGCTGACGCCACTCCTCCGTCTCGGCCACCTCACCCCGCAAGCCGAGCAACTCATGCACCTCCACGCTTTTCTCGAAGCCTTTCAGACGAAACCGTCCGCACCAGCGCGTGATGACCTCGTCACCGGCCTCGCGGCACGTTTCGCCGGTGGCAAGCAGGGTGGTGCCGAGATACTTGTTCAGGCCCTCCATGCGGGAGGCGAGGTTCACGTTCTCGCCCAGCGCCGTGTAGTCGAACCGCGCCGTGCTGCCGAAGTTGCCCACGTTGGCCACGCCGGTGTGCAGCCCGATGCGGGTGATAAGGGGCTGGCCGTTCATGGAGTGCGCGCCGTGGTCGCGGAAGCGCAGGGCCGCCCGGCACGCCCGCAGGGCGTGGTCCGGCTGGTGGTCCGGCGCGTTCCACAGGGCGTAAATGGCATCGCCGATGTATTTGACCACCGTGCCGTCGGTGGGATGGATGCACAGCGAGATGGCCTTCTCGAAATATCCATTCATCGCCAGCGCCAGATCGTCCGAATCCATCCCCTCGCTGATGGACGTGAAGTTGGCGATGTCACTGAAGAGGAAGGTGAGCCGTTGCTTGTGGGCACCGGGTTTGAGGAACTCCGCCATGAACCTCGGGTCCTGGGAGAATTTGCGCACCAGTTTCGGCGAGAGATAGAGCGCCACGGTCTGCTCGTAGAGCCGTTTTTGCACGAAGAGGGCAAAGGAGTTGAACACCACCGCCAAGGCCAGCGCCAGCAGCACCTGCACGACGCCGATCAGCCACGGGAACCACCACAGACCACGGGCCAGCCCCAGCCATGCGCCGGCGCTCAGCCCGAGGATCAGCAGGGAGGCGAGGCCCGAGGCCCGCCAGGGCCGCAGCCGCAGCAGCCCAAGCCCGGCGCCGGCCCCGAGTCCCGACAGCACGAGCGCCTCGACGGGCCGCGGCCAGCGACGGAGCCAATCCTGCCGGACGAGATTCAGAAATATCGTTGCCTGCACCTCCACGCCGGGCATGAAGCGGTGGCGTCGGCTCACGACCGAGTAGGGATTCACAAACTCGTCCTTGCGCTGGTTGGCCGCCAGCGTGACCAGCCGGGAGCCGACAAAGACCGCCTTGTCGCGGAAAGCGTCGTCCGGGACGGCCCCGCGCTCCAGCGCCAGGTGGTAGCTGAACGGCCGGATCGTCCCGGGCGGGCCGTAGTAGTTGACCCAGCGTTCCGCCGGGCGGTTGAGGTCCGATTGAGCCGCCGCGGCGCCAAACCGCCGCGCGGCGGCCCAGCTCAGACTGGCCACGGGATCGTCTGGCGACCCGTGCATGTGCTCGCGCACGGCGAAGTCCGCTTCAGGCTTCATCTCCGCCGATCCCACGTCCCTGTCGGCCCCCGCCAACGCCGCCCACAGCGCCGCCGTCGGAGGGGTGACCTTGCGCGCCCAGGCCAGCCAGGCTTCCTGACCGGCCTGGGCCGATGTGGTGTCGGCGGCCAGCACGACCCGCCCGCTGCGATGGATGGCGTTGCTCAAGGCCAGGTCCCGCTCGGGCCGTGGATCGGGGTCGTTGAACAACACGTCGAAGGCGATGACGCGCGCGCCGGCCTCAGTCAGCCGCTCCACCAGCCGCGCGTGCAGGGTGCGATCCCACGGGACGTTGTACGGCTGCCCCAGCACGTCGTGGGACTCGTCATCCATGTAGATCATCACTGCTTCCCGGGGCTGAATCGTGGGTCGGGCCAGGAAGGGCAGGTCATAACTCCACCGGACCAACGGGTCGCCCAGGGGGGTGGCGAACAACACTCCCCCCACCGCCACCGGAAGCAGGGCGGCGGTCCAGCGGGACCAGGACGGCTGGCGGTTCGGGGCCATGAGGAATCTGGCGGCCGGGTGCCCGGCCTTTATAGGGTCAGTGTCCGCGTGGCTCAAGCCCCGCCCGCAGGCTTGGAACAGGGGCCCGGAAGGCCCGGTGTGGCAACTCCCAGAGCATGGGCCGCGCAGACAGGGCGGGAAATTGCCCCACCGGTGGCAAACAGCCCGAATCGCGCTGGAGGCCGCCGGCGCGAAGAGGATTTCGCGTCTGTTCCGTGCCCGGAATTGCGCCGTTGACACCCCCCTCGCCTTTGCTAGTTTCGCGGCTCGTTTTTTGCCGGTTTTCCAAACATGAACGCAACCACCGCGCGACAGCAAGGGCCGTTTTCGCCGCCGGCATCCCGGCTCGCCGGTCGTGCGGCGCGCATCCGATTGATCTATGGCTAAAGCATCGAAATCGACCAAATACGTTTACACCTGGGGCAACAAGAAGGCTGACGGGGACGGCAGCATGAAGGCCCTGCTCGGCGGCAAGGGCGCCAACCTCGCCGAGATGACCCGCATTGGCCTGCCTGTGCCGCCCGGCTTTACCATCACCACCGAGGTCTGCACCTACTACTACGCGCACAAGAAGACCTACCCGAAGGAATTGCGCGCGCAGATGGAGGCCGGCATCGCCAATATGGAAAAGATCATGGGCACGAAGTTCGGGGCCACCTCCGGCATGCCGCTGCTCGTCGCCGTTCGCTCCGGCGCGCGGGACTCGATGCCCGGCATGATGGACACCATTCTGAACCTGGGCCTCAACGATCAGACCGTGCTCGCGTTGGAGAAGGCCACGGGGAATCCGCGCTTTGCCTGGGATTGCTACCGCCGGTTCATCCAGATGTATGGTGACGTGGTGCTGGGCGTGCAAAAGCGCGAAGGCGAGGACCACGAGCCGTTCGAGTCGGTGATCCATGCCTACAAGCACGAGAAGTATCACGGCGACATCGAGGACTCGAAGCTCACGGCCGAGGACCAGCAGGAACTGGTCAGGCGTTTCAAGGCCCTGGTGCTCAAGCGCACCGGCAAAGGGTTTCCGAACGACCCGTGGGATCAACTCATGGGCGCGGCGGGCGCGGTCTTTGGTTCGTGGATGA
>DATLZF010000633.1:0-3316 GCA_035574135.1 Candidatus Methylomirabilota bacterium | reverse complement strand
CCTGCTGAAAATCACCGCCATAACCCGGTGGCCGGCGATCGAGAACACCCACTTGAATTGGAACGCCAAGATTACGCGCTACTATGCCATCCAGACGAACTCGGCATTAAGCAGTGGCGCGTGGGGCGATCTGCTGGCCCTCAATCTTCCGGGGTGGAATAACCACACTTTTTTTGATCCCACTTTCACCAACCAGTTCTACCGCATCCGCGCCTACCGCCCCTTATTGCCATGAAAACCAAGATTCAAACCACCCTCGGCGGGCTGGCTTTGTTGTCAGCCCTTACCCTTCCCCTCCAACCCGCAACCGTCCGCGCCCAGGGCAGCCTGACGCCGCCGGGCCCTCCGGCGCCGACGATGAAGACGCTGGCGCAAGTCGAGCCGCGCACGCCGATCTCGTCGCTGCCGCACACCATCAACCGACCGGGCTCGTATTACCTGACGACCAACCTGGTGGGGAATGCGACCAACGGTATCACGGTGGCGGCCAGCGACGTGACTCTTGATCTGGGCGGGTTCGTGCTCGATGGCAACGGCGCGGCCTTTTCCGGCATCGCGGTGCCCAACGCGCAGACCAATCTCGTCATCCGCAACGGAATCGTGAAGCGATGGAACGGTGCCGCGGGCGTTGAAGCCTTGGCCTCGTTCAACGTTTCGGTCGAACGCCTCCAGGCCAGCAGTAACGGAGGTGACGGCATCCGGGCCGGTTTTGGTTCTCGGGTGAGCGATTGCACGGCCTCGGGCAACGGTGGGCGTGGTTTTTACCTGAACGCCAACTCGGCGTTGATCCACTCCGTTGCCCGCCTGAATGGGGCGGAAGGCATCGTCACGGACAACGGCTGCGTGGTCCAGGGCTGCACCGCCGCCGGCAACCAGAGCTACGGCATCAGAGTCGCCGCGGGTTGTACCGTGAGCGACAGCGCAGCTCAAGCCAACCAAACCGACGGGATCAACGCCGCCGGCGCGATGACCGCGATTTTTCATTGCACCTCATCCCAGAATGCGAGCAACGGAATTTCCCTCGGCGCCCAGTCAGAAATCGGCAGTTGCGTGATGAGCCACAACGGCGGCCGGGGACTTTACGTCCGCGACGGATTCGTGGGGGTGAAAGAGTGCGCGGCCAACGCCAATAAAGGTCCGGCCGGCATCGAGGTGGGCGACGGTGCTGTAATTATCGGGTGTTTGGCCAGTTGGAATGGCACAACCAACACCGCGGCCGCCGGCATCGTGGCCGGCGGCAGTTGCACGATCAAAGATTGCGCGGCCAACTTCAACAGCGGCCACGGCATCAGCGCCGGAAACGGTTGCACCATTGCCGGCAACACCGCCCGCGCCAACAAACTCGACGGCATCCGATTTGGCAGCTCCTGCGGCGTGACCGGCAACACCTGCGACTACAACGGCTACGGCGGTGACGGCGCCGGCCTTCACGCCACCGGCCAGGCAGCGCGCATCGAGGCCAACCACGTCATCGCCAACGACCGCGGGATTGACGTGGACGGCGACCGCAATGTGATCATCCGGAACACTTGCGGGTTCAACACCACCGACTACGACATCGTCGCCAACAACAAGGTGGGCGTGATCGTCGCCGTGCCCAACAGCGGCGCGATTGCCGGCAGCACTGGCGGCGCCGGCCTCGGCACGACCGACCCGTGGGCCAACGTTTCCTACTAAAGCACCACGTGAAACCGAGAGCCCAATACAAAGAGGGGCAATGCGGCCTCTGGCAGGGGCATGACGTCCGCTCGCCTTGCCGGCGAAGTATTACCGGTTGGTCAAACCGTGATGCCGTTCGTTTTCCCAAAACCAGAATAAACAATCATCCACATTCACTGCTCATGAAAACCACCATCCGAAACTCCATCGGCGGGCTGGCTTTTCTGTCAGCCCTCATCCTTCTCCTCCAACCCGCAACCGTCTGCGCCCAGGGCACGGCCTTCACCTACCAAGGGCGGCTGGAGGCCGGCGGCACGGCCTACACCGGGCTGGCGGAAATGCAGTTCAGCCTCTGGGACGCCGCCAGCGGTGGCAGTCAACTGGGTAGCACCCTCACCATCGCGCCTGTCGGCGTGAGCAACGGCCTGTTCACCGTGTCGTTGGATTTCGGCGCGGGTGTGTTCACCGGCCCGGCGCGCTGGCTGGACATTGCCGTGCGCACCAATCTGCTGGGCTTCACCACGCTGAGCCCACGTCAACCGCTGACGGCCGCGCCCTACGCGATCACCGCGGGCAACCTCACCGGCACGCTGCCCGCCAGTCAATTGAGCGGTTTGCTGCCTGGCCCAAGCCTGGGCGGCACCTACTCCGGCGCGGTCACGTTCAACAACGCCGCGAACAGTTTCACCGGCAGCGGCGCGGGGTTGACGGGACTGAACGCCAGTCAACTGAGCAGCGGCACGGTGCCGGATGCGCGGCTGGCGGCGAACGTGGCGCGGACCAACCAGGTCTGGTTGCTGGGCGGCAACGCGGGCACCACGCCCGGCACGCATTTCCTCGGCACCACCGACAACCAGCCGCTGGAGGTGCGGGTGAACAACCGGCGGGCGTTGAGGTTGGAGCCCAACACCAACAATGCCCCTAATGTCATCGGCGGCTATGCGGGCAACTACGTGTCGAACACCGTGATCGGGGCGACCATCGGCGGTGGCGGGGCGGGGGACTGGTTCGGCAACGCTTACACCAACCGGGTGCTGAGGAATTTCGGCACCGTGGGCGGCGGCTGGGGCAACATCGCCAGCGGCGAGACGGCGACTGTGGGCGGCGGCGGGGGCAACACCGCCAGCGGCTCCCGGGCGACCGTGGGCGGCGGCTCTGGCAACACCACCGGCGGCGACGGTGCAACCGTGGGCGGCGGCGACAACAACACCGCCAGCGCCCCAGATGCGACCGTGGGCGGCGGCTGGAACAACACCGCCAGCGGGTGGTATGCGACCGTGGACGGTGGCGTTCAAAACACCGCCAATGGCGGAGGTGCGACCGTGGGCGGCGGCACCAGCAATACCGCCAGCGGAACGGGTGCGGTGGTGCCGGGCGGGAGGGAGAATGTGTCGGCCGGTAGCTATTCCTTCGCGGCCGGTTTTAACGCCAGAGCGAACCATGACGGATCCTTTGTGTGGTCGAGCCGGGATAAACCCGCCCCCAGTTTTGCCGCGGATCGGTTTCATGTGCACGCTGCCGAAGGATTGTCGGTGGATTACGCGGCCCAACGCCCCGACGGAGGCGGCACCAAGTGGGTCCTCATCGGGGGCTCCCTTCTCCCCAACACCACGATCAGCACCTGGACGGGCGCCAAACTCACCGACGGCGGGGTGTG
>DATLZF010000632.1:0-6912 GCA_035574135.1 Candidatus Methylomirabilota bacterium | reverse complement strand
TGGGCCAGCTCCAGCGTCTCCCCGCCGTTGTCCAGCCGGCCGCTGAACACGCCGTGCGCCGTCACTCCCGGGTACCGGGCCGCGAACTGCGTGCGGTTGCGCACCAGCAGGAAGAACGCGCCGGGGGCCAGCCGGGTCCCGTTGGTGAAGCTGAAGGCCACGCCGCCGGTAAAGGCGAGGCCGCTGAGATTGAGCGTGCGGCGGCCGGTGTTCTTCAACTCGACGAACTCGAACTCGTCGCCCGACACCGCGCCGGCCGGCGGCGGGTTGTAGTGGATCTCCGTCACCACCAGGTCGCGAAAATACTCGGCGGTGGTGAAAGTGGCCTCCACCAGGGCGCTCCAGTTGGTGCCGATGGCCACGCGGGCGCGCACGTGCGCGTTGCCCTCGATGGCGATCGGGCCGCCGTAGGGCAACGCGCCCGCCGACACCGCACCGCCGCGTCGTCGGGGATCCGTGCCGTCCAGCGTGTAGTAGATCACGCCGCCGGCGTTGGTCTGGGAGATGGTGAGGGAAAAATTCGTGTCCACGAAGCCGCCCCGGTGGCTGAAACTCGGCGCCCCGATGGGCGGATACAGCCCTGCGGCGCGGAACTGCTGCAGCACCACTTCGCTGCGTTGCGGCAGGTAGGTGCCGAGAATCCACTCGCGCTCGCGCAGCCAGTCGGTCTGGTCCTGGGGCGGGTTGAGGTTGTCGTCGCCCCAGCGCGCGGACTCGGCAATGATCGCCTGTTCAACCACGTCCGCCAGGGCGCGATAGCGATTGGTCAGCGCCGGCACGGTGAGGATGCCGTCGTCGAAGAAGTAGCGTTGCACGCGGTCGGCGAAATCCATCCGGTACTCCTGGTGGTTCTTGAGGTAAAAGTGCGGCTGCCCGACCCAGCTTGAGGCGATGTCGGCGCGGGGGGCCACCATGTTTACCGGGGAGCGGGCGCGGTTGTTGCCCATGGTGTTCTCGAAGTCCCACATGTAGAACTTGAAGCCCGTGCTCTCCGCGGTGCGCAGCCGGCCGAACCAGAAGTTCTTGTTCGGCCAGTCCCAGTTGCCGCCCCAGATGTTGGCGATCATGTAGTCGATGTAATTGATCTTGTCGAAGAGCACCGGGTAGGCGGGATTGCGGGTGCCGTCGGGGTGGTTGCCCTGGATGCGCTCGTAGGCGGCGGGCGAGTTGACCTGCGGCGTCAGCGCGGTCAGGCTGTTCCACGCCGTCAGGTCGCCGCTTTTCACGTCGCCGGCGTTGTTCGCGTCCCAGTCCTCGGGCCGGCCGCCGAAGTAGGACGCGGAGAAGTCCTCGTTCGGGCGTTCGACGATGTTGTAGAGGCCCCAATAGACGCCGTTGAAGTAGAGGTGGACGAACCGGCCGTGCGGCGCCGGATGCCCCATGTCGCGATGGAGGCTGCGCCCGAATTCGTCGCGGATGAACTGCTCGGTGTCCCGGGCCTCGTTCCACGCGTAGCCGTCGTTGGCCCCGGCGCGCAGCACCAGCGTGTCGAACTCCTCCACCGCGTCCTCCTCGGCGAAGAGCGGATACCGCAACCGCCCCGGGCCGTACTCATCCTTGAACAGGACCCGCAGCGAGTGCTTCTGCGTCACGTTGGGATCGCGAAAGTAGCCGCCCTGGATGCGCAGGCCGCAGTCCACCTGAAACCCGGTCGAGCCGTCGGGATTGACGAACTCGAACGACACGGGCCGCTCCCAGGCCACACCGTGACTGGTCGGGTGACTGTAAAAGCCCGTGGCCGCGTCGAACAGGTTCGACACGCTGGTCGAGAAAAACACCGACGGCAGCGACCGTAACGATGCCACCATGCCCGTGGCGTAAGGGCCGGTGATGCGCGGGTCCATCGCGTAATCCGCCGCGACGCCGGACCAGGTGTTGGGAAACCCCGCGTTGGTCACCGTTTGATGACTCTGGGCGATGACGTCGCTGAGGAAGATGTACGTGTGCGTGTCCACGTCGCTGGGCTGCCAGCCGGGCTTGAAGGCCTGCGCGCGAACCACCGTGGTGCGGCTGATGGGAATGGGCGCCGTGTAGAGATGCCCGCTGGTGGGACCGGGCGCCGCGCCGTTGGTGGTGAAGCGGATTTCCGCGCCTGCCGTGGCCGTGGTGATGACCAGCGAAAACGGCGCATCGAAGAAACCCCGGTCCACGCTGAACCTGGTGTCGGCCACCCGCCCGAGAGCGCCGCCGGTGTTCAACCCGCCCGGCGTCGGCTGGGCGAAATAGCGCTCGGCCGCCACGCGCCGTGTCTCCCCCACCAGCTCGGGCAACAGCAGGAAGTCGTCGTCCGCAGCCGTCCGGTTCAGGCCGTGCAGGGCGAGCACGTTCTCACCCTCGATCAAGAGACCGCGGTGGGCCGTCACGTCCACCGTCTCGACGCTCCGCGCCGCCGAATCCGGGCGTTCCCCGACGGCGGCGGCATTCCAGGCGAGCAGGGCCGGTGCGTGGCGCCGCGCAATCTCGACGCCGTTGAGGTACGCCACCACGCCGTCGTCGTACGCCAGCCTCAGGAGCAGCGCGTCCAGTTCCGGCAGTTCCTCCGTCGGGATGGTGAAGGGGATGCGGACCAGCGCCGAGGCGTTGAAGCCCTGCATCGCCGCCGCCAGATCGGTGCGAATCAGGTCGCCGAAGGACGGCGCCGCCGGCACGCCGAATACCTCGACCTCGCCAAGGGATAGCACGTCCGGCTCGTCGGCGTTGCCCTGGCCGCCGCTGCCGGAGCGGTCCGGATCGGGCGTGCGCACGACCCGCACCCGGCCGCCCAACACGAGGCCGCCGGTGAGTTGAGTCAGATTCAGCGAAAGGCTGGCCGGGCCGTTCAGCGAGCCGCCGCCCAAGACGTTTTCCGGGTTCAGCAGCGGCGAAGTGTAATTCGTGGCCGTGCCGGTGACATCGAGCACCAGCACGCGGATGTCGCGCAGCCGCGAGCCGCAGCAACCGTCGCCCCGGTTGTGCAGCACGATCCGCTCAAGGCCGTAATTGGTGCCGAGGTTCACCTCCCAGGTCGCCGGCAGGTTCTGACCCGCCGCCGTGTGAGTGAAATTGCCCGGATTGCCATCCACCGCCAGTTCCGCAGTGAACCCGCCAAGAGTGGACGACTGCGTTGCGACCTTGCCGCGGGCCACGTTGGTCGAAGTGCCGGCAAAACCGCTCCCACCGGCATCGAACCCCAGCCCCGTCGGCCCCAGGGCCCAGGCCGCGTCGCTGAAATTCGTCGTCGCCCAGTCCGCAGGAAAATCTTCCGGTCCCGTCGGCACCCGCCAGCGCGCATTCGCCCCGGCGACCACGAACGGGCTGACCGTGACGGCGACTTCGACACCGTAGGAAAGACCGTCCACCTGGGCCGGATAAGCCGGGGCGAATTGATGCGCCACGGTCTGGCCATCCGGCCGCACGAGCGCCAGGTATTCACCCGCCGCGCTCAGTTGAAAGCTGGTATGGAGCGGCGCCCCGGCCACCGCGCGATCCTTGCCCGACGCGAAGACGACAAGGTAGCCACCCGGCGGCAGGTTCGTGGCCGGGAAGGTCCACTTGTTCAGATCCGTCGCCTCGTCCGTGAGATGCCAGCCGGCCAGGTTCACCGCGTTGGTGCCGGCGTTGAACAGCTCGATCCAGTCCGACGTGTCGCCGTCCTCGTCCACCACCGGCCCGGTGTTGGCCGCCAGGAACTCGCTGATCAGGACGGCGTCCTGGGCCTTCAAATTGCCGCCGAGGGCAGCGAGGACAAAAATGGCCGGAAGGAGGGACTTCAACGCTTTCATGGTTGCAACGACAACGTCACGGGGATGCCGGGTACGGCGACATTCATATCAGGAATCGGACATCGTGCCCAACAAATTCTCCCTTGTCCACCCCGGTTTGGGTCTTCGCGGGATTCCGGGACCATCGTCGCAGTCCGCGCCACAGCGGACCGCGCACCCGGGCTTTGGAGGCAAGCGGCCCTCGCCGGCATCAGGCCAGCCGCATGGCCGGCGAGTAAGCGGGCACGTGGAGCGGGTGCAGCGGTCGGTCGGGTCACCCACGGAGCGGGCCGAGGGTCCGTTGCATCCAGGCCGACCTCGCAGAGAGCTACCCCGGGTCGAGTGCGGTTTGACGCAAGCTCTTACAAGAACATGGGCCTCAGCCCGCCCTTTTGCCGTAGTTGATGCTCATGATGCCGCCCAGAAGGTTCACCGTGCGCAAGGCAACGAACCCTAGGGCACGCATCCGCTCCTCCACGCCGCGCTGGCCGGGATAATGCCGCAATGATTCGAGAATGTAGGCGTACGCGGCGGAGTCACCGCAGAAAATCCGGCCAAACCACGGCACCACCGCCCGAAGGTAAGCGAAGTAAACGGCTCGCCAGGCCGGCCGGTCAGGCTTGCCGAAATCGAGGATGAGCACCCGGCCGCCCGGCCGCAGCACGCGCCGGATCTCCTCCAGCCCCCGGTCCAGGCTGGCAAGGTTCCGCAGTCCGTAGCTGAGGGTGGCCAGATCGAATTGCGCGTCCGCAAAGGGCAGAGCCTGTGCGTCGGCTTGGAGAAAGAACACCGGTTGCGTGGATGGCCCTGAGTCCAACTTCCGCCGCCTGGCCACGCGCAACATCGGCCCGCTGAAGTCCAGTCCCGTCACCGCGACGCCACAGCGGCCCAGGCGAAACGCCACGTCGCCGGTGCCGCAACAAAGGTCCAACGCCTGTTCCCCGGGACGCGGACGAGCCAGTCGCACCATGCGCCGTTTCCACCAGCGATGCAGTCCGAAGCTCTGGAGGTCGTTGATCAGGTCGTAGCGCGAGGCAATGGTGGCAAAGAGATCCTCCACCCGCGCCGCGCGCCGTTCACCCGCCTCGTAATACGTGTTCGCCATCTGCGCAGGCCAACATAGGAAGAGAATCCTCCCGTGTCATACCAAATACCCATGCATTGAAAGAACCACGAGAGGCCCGCCCCCCCGTGAACCGAGGCGCGGAGGCCCGCCCGCTGCCAATGTCAACAGGGACAATGACTCGATCGTTGTAAACGCTGCCGAGGAGTCGAACGACCCTCGCGGCCAAGATGGCCGCGCTCCGGCCGCCTCGGCCGCGCCCGCCATTTCCAACCGCCGGCCTTGGAGGTCAAAAGTTGAAGGTCTTCTGCGGGACGTAAATGATGTCGAAGGGCTTGAGGAAAAAGAGGCTCGGGTCCGCGCCGCTGAGAGCCTTTTTCAGGTTCAGGTTGTAAGTCTTCCGCTGGCCGCCCTCGATGCGCAGGACGCGCACGCCCGCCAAATTGGCCCGGCTCAGGTCGGCGCCGCCGACCTCCATCAGCGCGTCGAGCACGGTCATGGGCCGCTCCAAGGGCACACGCCCGGGCTTGAGCACGGCGCCCGAGACATAGACCGCGGAAACCGTCGAGGTGACGGTGACGCGAACCTCCGCCGTGCGCAGTTGGGGCTCGTACCTTTTCGTCAGTTCCTCCTTCAGCTCCTGCGGCGTCTTGCCCAGTGCCTGCACCTCGCCGATGAACGGCATCATGATCTTCCCGTCCAGTGGCACTCGCTGGGTGGTGTTCAATTCGCTGGCTCCGCCGAACTGGATCGACAGCACGTCACCTTCCTGAATCTTCGTCGCGACAGGCGCCACGGCCGGATCGGACACCGCCGCTTCTGGGGCTGCGGGAGACGAGATTGGGGTGGATTTGCAGCCCGTTCCCCACCAGCAGCCGAGGCTGATCGCGAAAAGCAACAGGACGGAATTCCAGCCGGCGCCGGCCGCCGGGCGCCGGAGGGCCCCGGGGACGGCGGGGGTCGCGTGTCGGAAGCTGGTCTCCATTGTGATCGTTTTCATGGCGGCGTTTCTCGTCATCGGGGGCGCCTGCGTTCCGGGCGGCACCCAGCCATCTATCGGCCGGGCCCGTCAGAATCGATAGCGCAAATTGATGGTCAGTCGGTTCTGGGTGTAATCGTCGTCCACCTCGGTCGAATCGCGGGTGGTAAACTCGTAGCGGATGCCGGCGTTCCACCGGCGGGTGGCCTGCCAGCCCAGGCCGAAGCCCACGCGAAAGCGACCCCTCTCCACTTCTTGGACGAGGGTATCGGCCGGGTCGGGCGTGGCCGTATTGGCCACCGTGCTGGGTTCGCGCGTGAGATCGTAACTCAGCCGCAGGCTGGCGTTAAGATGATCGGTGAACTGCCATCCGATGCGGTACCCAATGCGCGTGTTCACCACGAAATCACCGCCGTCGTTGACCCCGGACCGAATGCCCCGGTTGGCCGTCAGGCCGTGGCTGATGAACTCCGTCAGCCGGTGCGACAAATCCAACCCCACGTAGTAGGAGCCGATCGAGTTGTTGGGCGTGGTCCGGATCGTCCCGATCGGCACATTGTTCGTATCCAGAACCACCACGGTGATGGTCTCCTCCGTGAAATAGTGCACGTAACCGCCCCGTACCGACGCACTGAAGAACTCGCTCACCTGCCAGTTCAGATACGGCCCGAGGCTGTAGCTGGTACTCTCCCTCGTCGTCTGCGTGTAGTCGATCAACGATCCGGTCGCCTCGACGCCGGCCACCGTGCGCGGTTGTATCTGATACCCCACCCGGCCAATAAACTGCTCGGCCGCCCGGTCCTGGTCCGAAGTCGTCTCGCCCGTGGAAAGGTAGTTGAAGTGGCTGTAGCCAAGACTGTAGATCCACTTGCCGGGTCGCCAGGTGACGAACGTCCCGACCGTGTTCTGAAAGCGCGAGAACTCCGCCGTGCCCCCGCGCAGGGCCTCCTCGCTCTCCACATCACGCGAATAATCGAACCGCTCGTAGAGCGTCACGTCCACGTCCCCGATGCTGAAGTCGTAGGCCAGCTCCGAATCCGGATTGAGGCCCCAGCGGTTGCGGGAGCTGTCTTTGGCGTAAAGCGAGTAGTCAACGCCCACGCCGATGCCCAGCCGGTTGCGCTCCGTGA
>DATLZF010000631.1:0-3586 GCA_035574135.1 Candidatus Methylomirabilota bacterium | reverse complement strand
GCGTGCCGCCGGCGCCGACTATAGCCGCCCCCTCCCCTCTGGCAACCTTGGAAAGCCCTCCGCCCCCGATCGGCTCTCGCTCCGCGTCTCATCCGCGTCTCATGGTTGAAGGGAACCCGGCACAGCGCCACCACCGCTAGTCCGCCGCACCCCTCCCGGTACCCATCGCCCGACGGGAACTCACCCGGCGCAAAGTGCTGGCCCGGCACCGCTCACATCAGCGACCCGATTCCGCGACCAGATACTGCTTCACGAAATCCTCGTTCAAGGTCACCCCGAGTCCGGGTCCGTCAGGCACCGTCATCCAGCCGTCCACCGCATCGACTTTCTCCAGCGTCAGCTCGTGGCGCATGGGCGAGTCCTCCACGCAGTTCTCAAACACGAACGCGTCCCGGCATGTGGAAAGCCAGTGCAGACCGGCCGCCACCGTCACCGCGCTGGTGTAGCAGTGATTGCACAGCCGCCCGCCAATCTCTTGCACACGCTCCTTGAGGTAGTTCGCGTCGCCGAAACCGCAGCGCGACAAATCGACCTGATACACATCCAGCGCATGCCGGTCGATCAACGGACGGAACGACTCACGCCCGCACTCGGCCTCCCCCGCCGCGATGGGAACCGGCGAGCGGTCCCGCAACCAGACGTAGCCATCCACGTCGGCCGGGCGCAGCGGCTCCTCCAACCACCCGATGTCGAACTCGGCAAACGCCTCCGCGCGCCGCAAGGCGGTCCGCGCGTCCCAGACGCAGCCGGCGTCGATGAACACCGTGGCCGGTCCCGCGCCCTCGCGCGCGCCGCGCACGAGCTCGAGATCGAGCGCCTCGCTCTGGCCCATCGGTTCCCAGCCAAACTTGATCGCGGAGTAACCGGCCTCCCTCCAGCGCCGCGCGATGGCGGCCGTCTCCGCACCATCCCGACCGAAAAGGATCGAGGCGTAGGCCCGGATCCGCTCGTGCTGCCGCCCCCCGAGCAGGCGGTGGATCGGCTGGCCGAACGCCTTGCCCTTGAGATCCCACAACGCCATGTCCACCGCGCTCATGGCCGCGATGGTGACCGACGTGCGGCCAAAATACTGGGTGCGCCGATACATCTTTTGCCACAGCCGCTCGGTTTCGAGCGGGTTCTCGCCAACGAGGATTTCGCGAAGTCCGCAGGCGATGTTGTGACTGAAGGGCGCATCCACAATGGCCTTCACCACCTCGGGCGACGCATCGGCTTCGCCAATGCCCTCCAGGCCATCCTCGGTCACCACCCGCACCAGCACCACATCCTGGCTGCTGGCCGTCTTCTTTTCCACGCACGGCACCCGCAGAACCTGGCAGATGATTCGATCAATTCTCATGAGCTGTGCGTCGCAGCGAACTCAACACCACCGGAGAAAGCCCCAGCGAGGGAAACAGCGGCAACGGCAGCGCGGCGCGGCCATTCGTGGCCGGGAACGCCTCGAGCGTCTTCGGAGATCCACCGCCGAAGACCAGTACCGGCCCGCGCACGGGGCAAGCCCGACCGCAAACAAGACGCCCCACGTGCACGCAAGGGCAGCGGTCGGCCAGCTCCATCGCCTTCGTCTGACACGGTGAGTTGGCAGCCATGCTGAGTCAGCGGCCAGCGTATCGGAACCTTCCGCGGCGGACAACCACAGGCTGAATCCAAAACGTGCGATCGCCACAGCGCCATCGGAACCCAAACTCCCTCTCAGCCCCGGAAACGAGCTGACCCTCAAACCGGCCACACCCAAAACGAACACCCCGCCCCCCCAATCACTCGCTCCTTCCGAGTGAGCTGGGAACCTGCGGAGCGTGGCGAAGTGTTTTCCAGGCGTTCAGGTCTGACAACGCTCGCCCGTCATCTCCAAAAAGGCCTCCGGGCCCGAACTCCAGTTCGTCGCCGATACCGATCCCCCGCAGCAGTTCATCCTTGCGGCGGGTGCTCAACACCTTGAGCTTCACCATAGGGGGGTCACGATCTACCCAGCCTTTCCCAACGCCGCCAAAAAACGGGAGTGACGACAGGGCGTGTTCCTGATAGGCAGGCGCAACCGATGAAACCAAAGAATGAGAGGTCTGCTATGAAGAGTCTTGCCTGCACAGTGGCCGTTCTCGGTGCCGTCCTGGGACACGCCGCCGACTTCGAGGTGAAGGACGAGGCCGAATTCAAGAAGATCCTCGCGCCCAACGCCAAGGTGGAGCGGTTGGCCACCGGCATGGGCTTCCTCGAAGGGCCGGTTTGGAACCCCGCCGACGGCGGTTATCTCATCTTCAGCGACATCCCCAACAATGAGTTGAAGAAATGGACCCCGGCGGGCGGCGTCACCACCTTTCGCAAGCCGAGTCAGAACGCCAACGGCAACACGATCGACGTCTCGGGTCAGCTCATGACCGCCGAGCACGGCGGCCGGCGCATCTCGCTCACCACCACCAAGGGCGAGGCCAAGACCATCGTGGATCGCTACAACGGCAAGCGGCTCAATTCGCCCAACGATGTCGTGGTCAGTGGCGACGGCGTCATCTGGTTCACCGACCCGGATTACGGCCTCGGCAACAACCCGAAGGAGCAGGAAGGCAACTTTGTATTTCGCTTCGATCCGATCACCGGCAAGATGACGGCGGTAGCGACCGATTTCGACAAGCCCAACGGCCTGTGTTTTTCGCCGGACGAGTCTCGGCTTTACATCGCGGATTCCGGCAAGCCCCGGCACATCCGCGTGTTCGACGTCACCCGGGAGGGCACCCTGGCCAACGGCAGAGTCTTCGCCACGCTCGACCAGGGCGCACCCGATGGCATTCGTTGCGACGCCGACGGCCGGGTGTGGTCGAGTGCGGGCAACGGCGTCCAAGTCTTTGCCCCCGACGGCCATCTGATCGTCAAAATCAACCTCCCGGAGGCGGGAGCCAACCTGTGTTTTGGCGGCAAGGACGGCCGGACGCTGTTCGTGACCGCGAGGAAATCCCTGTACGCCGTGCCGACCCTCGTCACAGGCGCCCGGAGGCCGGTGAAGGTCAGCCTCTGATGGGGTTTGCGCGGGGCCCGGCGGCAGGATTCCGCGGCTTCGGACCGCTCAATGGGAACAACGTCCCGCTGCGCCGGAGTCGGGCTGCAGAAGCGTCCGGCCCGCCAGGAAACAAGATTGCCGCCCCGCATCACACGGGGCGGCAGGTTTGCCGGGGCGGAATCGCATGTGATTCCGATCAGGCCTCAAAGGACTTGCCGCAACCGCAACTCTGTTTGGCCATCGGATTCGTGATCTTGAATCCGCCGCCGGTCAGCGCATCCACAAAATCGATCACCGCGCCCCGCAAATAAGGGGCACTGAACGAGTCCACCAGCACCCTCACGCCGTGGTGCTCGGCCAGCAGGTCGCCCTCGCGTTGTTCGTCGAAGGTCATGCCATACTGCAGACCGGAACAACCGCCCTGTTCCACGTAAACCCTCAACGGCTTGCCGGCATTTTCGGGCTGGGAAGACTGCAACTCACGAATGTGATCCGCCGCGCTCGGCGTGAGCCGGATTCCGGATTCGCTGGACAGCGCGGCTTGCATCGGGCACGACGCTAGCAACGGGGCGGAATGATGTCAAATGCAGCTTGTAC
>DATLZF010000630.1:0-2817 GCA_035574135.1 Candidatus Methylomirabilota bacterium | reverse complement strand
GGCAAAGACGCGCGCCTTGTGACGCCCTCGGGTATGTTGAAGGTTTAAGCAGTAGGCCGTCAGTTTCTGAATATCGACAATGGCCCGCTCCCCGTTCGGTAGCCTCATCCAGTGCTCAGCGTAGCAATTCCTACACGTCTTCATGCCGGCCGATAACAGGCTCGAACTCGTCGTTGAAGTCGACACCAACAGGGCCAATGCGTCCATCAAGAGCGTCAACGCGAGCCTGTCCAGCATGGAGGCGTCGGCGGTGAAGACGGCCCGAGGCGCGGCACAGGGAATCGACGGCATGACCGCATCCATGGTGAAGGGCGCGACTGCCGGAAACCTGCTCGCCGACGCCATCAAGAGCGCGTTCGCCTGGGCCAAGGAGTTCACCGTCGGCTCGGTCATGATGGCCGCCAAAACGCCAAAGCGGAGGCTTCACTCAAGGCGCTGGCAAACGCCCACGGCGTAGGGGCGGCTGCTGCGGCCCGGCAGGTCGCCGCGATCGAGGAGATCGGCTTTGAGTACACCGAAGCGGCGCACGCCGTCCAGCGGCTGATCGTTGCCGATCTGGAACTGTCGAAGGCGCAGGGTCTGGCGAAACTGGCCAAGGACGCGGCCGCGGTCCAGAACATCACTGCTGGCGAAGCCCTCGAATCCATCGTGATGGCCATCGAGTCGGGCGCCTCGCGGGGCTTGCGCACCCTAGGTTTGTTCGTCGACTTCCAGAAGGAATCTCAGATCGCCCAGCTTCAGCTCGGACGAGCCTTGACCGAGGTCGAGGAGAAGCAGCTCCGCTACAACGCGGTTATCCGCGAAGGCGCGAAGATCCAGGGCGCACACGCGGCCGCCGCGCAGACGGTCGAAGGGCAACTGGGCGCGCTGCGGCGCGAATTCAACAGCCTGCGCGAAGACATCGGAGCCAAGTTCCAGGATGACTTCAAGGCGCTGGTCGGCAACCTGCGCGGACTAGTTGGCTGGCTGCGGGAGAACACCGATCTGCTCAAGAAGTTCGGCGAGGTGGCGCTGTGGGTTTCTGGCGTACTGGCCACCTATGCCCTGGCCGACAAGATCATGGCGCTCGCGAAGTCGATCGCCGCGCTCCAACTCGCGAGCATCAACCCTTACGCTCTTCTCGCGGTGGGTGTGGTGGGCGCGGGCTTCGCCGTCTACTCGCAATGGAAGGACACCCAGGATCAGCTTCAGGCCCGTTTCGACGAGATGCAGCGGAAGGCGCTGCGCGACGACCTGCTGAGCGGCAAGACCAGCGTCGATGCCCTTCGCAGGCAGGGGATGACCGATGACCAGATCCGCGAACTCATCAGCGGCAGAAGGTGGCTGCCTGGCGAGCAGCCGTTCGAATATGAAGGGCCCAAGCTGACCATCAAGACGTCGCAGGCGCCGGACCTCGAAGCACTGAAACTCGCGGCCGAGATCCGCAAGCGCCAGTTGGAGGTGGAGCGCGAGAGCGCGCGGGCGCTCGAAGAAGCGCGGCGGCGCGGCCTCGCGGGATTCGCTCGGGACGTGGCCGAGGTCCAGGAGCAGATTCGCAAGTGGACGACCTTCGTCGACGAGCGCGGCAACGAGCAGCGGATCGCTCTCACCCGCAAGGCGTGGGAGAACGTCATCGGCGAGCTTCGTGAGCGGCTCGCGAGCTGGCAGAAGGAAGTCCAGGAAACCAACCGCAAGAATCTCGCCGAGTATCTAGCTGCGGAAGAAGAGGCCGTGCGGCGGCGGCTGGAGATCGAGTCGCAACTGTTCAGCCAGCGGCTGGCGTACAACGAGGAGATCTCGAAGCGGAACGTCGATCACCTGGAGCAGGTGCTCGGGATTGAAGAGCAACGCGCCGGGATCACGCGCGAGGGCCAACTGCGGGTGCTCGACGCAACGAATGCGCAGACGCTCGAGCAGAAGGTCGCCGTCGAACAGCGCAAGGCAGCAATCGAGATCGATTACCTCACGCGGGTCCATGAGATCCGCATGCGGCTGTTTGATCTGGAAACCTCGCGGATGGTGATCGAGGAAGAGGCGCAACTCAAGCGGCTCGGCTACAGGGCCGATGAGATCCAGGCGCGCATTTCTGAGCTCACCGCACAGCGGGACGAGATCAGGCGATTCCAGCAGGAGGCCACGGACGCCGCGATCCAGGGCGCGCGTGAGACGGCGGCGATCCGCCAGGCGCAACTGATCCGCGACCACAACCAGCGGATCTTCGATTCCTTCAAACACCAGGCCGAGGGAGTATTCGACGCGTTGCTCACCAAGTCGCAGTCCATCTGGTCGGCCATCGGAAACTCGCTGAAAACAGCGCTGCTCACTGCCATCAAGGACGTGGTCAGCTCGCGCGTTGCCTCGATGCTGATGCAGCTCTTTACTGGACAGCGAGTCTCACTGGCTGGTGGAGGCGCCTCCGGCGGGGGCACTCTTGGCAGACTCGGCGGACTGCTCGGTATCGGCGCAGGGCCGGTGTTCGGCGCTGGCGGCGGTGGTCCCATTCCTGGCGGCGCGGCCGGAGGGTGGGGCACTCCTCCGTTCATTCCTTCGAAGAGCGGCGGCTGGAGTGGTCTGATCGGCGGCTGGAAGGAGTTTCTCGGCTTCGGCGGCGGCGTCCAGTACGCGCCTGGCAAGGCCGTGACCTGGGAAGCGGCGACCATGGGCCAGAAGCTCTCAGCGCTTGGCCGCTCCAATGCGGCGCTGCTCGGTGGCGCGACGCTTGCGATGATGGGCCTCCAGCGCGGCGGCGTTTCCGGCCTCGCGATGACCACCGCCGGCGGCGCGATGATCGGCGCGAAGTTCGGCGGTCCTCTCGGCGCGGCGATTGGCGCCGGAATC
>DATLZF010000629.1:0-8201 GCA_035574135.1 Candidatus Methylomirabilota bacterium | reverse complement strand
CACCGGCGGGTGTCCACGACGCGCACAAGCGGCCGGTAGGGCTCGCAGGCTTCGCCCACGTCGAGCAGGTATTCGGTGACGGTGCCAGAGAGCGGGGCAATGAGGAGGCGGCGGCGGAGTTGTTCGACGGCCAGCTCGTGTTCGACGGCGGCCACCTTGAACTCGACCAGCTTTTTGTCCACTTCCTCCTTGCTGACCGCCTTGCTGTTTTGGAACAGCGTCTGGGTGGCCTCGAAATCCGCCCTGCGCAGATCGGCCACCAGTTTGCGCCGGGTCTCCTCGAGCTCCTCGAGCCGCTTGTCGAGTTCCATGATGGGCTGGCCTTCCTGCACGAACTCGCCCTCCTTGAAACGCTGCCGGCTGACGATGCCGGGCACGGGGCTGCTCAGCGTGACATCGAGGAACGGCTCGGTGATGCCGGCGGCCTCGGCAGCGGACGAGGGACGGGTCGGAAGGACAACCAGACCGAGGCCGATGGCCGCGAGCCGCGCCAACCGGGCAAGGGGATGCGGGCGGCATCGGCCAGAAGGCGGGTGGCAGGTTGTGACGTCGTGCATGTTGTTATCTATCGGCTGCGAGGAGCGTCCATTTCCTCATATGTCCGGCGGAGGATTTCCAGCGCCTTCCGCTCCTCGGCTGGCGTGAGGCTGGATTTTTGATCGTAGGCGGCGCGGACTTCGCGGAGGAATTGCTGGTAATCGGCCTCGGTCATCTCTCCGCGACGCACCAGGGGCGCCGTGTGTTCCTTCAGTTCCTGCTGGGAGAGTTCGAGCTGGCGGTTGCGCAGGACGGCACCCTGCACCAGTTCCAGTTCGAGCCAGGCGCGTTGGAGTGTGACCTCGGCCTCGACGGCCGCCACCTTGGCTTCGAGCAACTTCGCCTCGTCCTCGAGGACGGTGCGGCTTTCCACACGGCCGAGCTTGAGCCGTTCGAGTCCCGAATCCAGGACGCTCTGGGCGAAACGCACGGCCGCCTGGTAACTGGCCACGCTGTCGCGGGCGCTGATGACCTTGTGGATGGCGGTGTGGAGGGCGTTGGCAATCTGGGTCTCGATCTCCTTCAAGGTGAGCAAGGACTGTTTCTGGCGAAGCTTGGCGGCATCGAGTTCGTGGCGGGTCTTGATGCCGCCAGCCAGGGGGAGCCGCAGCTCAAGTCCGACGGTCCAACTGGGGAAATCGCCGTGCTCAACATCGCTCCAAGACACGCCCGGGGAGTCGCCCAGGCCGTTGAGTCCGTAGCTGGCCTTGAGGTCGAGCTGGGGCCAGCGCTGATTGCGGGCGTAGGCCAGGCGGATGTCTTCGGCAATGGCCTTCTTGCGCTGGCTCAGGTAGTCGGGATTCAGGTCGAAAGCCACCTGCCACGCCTCGAAGTAGGAGAGCGGCAGATCGCGTGGCGCCGGTTCTTCCGCGGCGATGAGCAGGGCGTTGGTGCTGATGGCGCTGTCCGCGTAAAGCGCGAGCATGCGATTGACGGCCTCGTAGTATTTCTGGACGGCCTCACTGTGTTTGGACTGGCGGAGGGCCAGACCGGCCTCGGCTTCGAGGACGTCGAGTTCGGTGCCTTTGCCGGCCGCCAGGCGTGCCTTGTTGTCGGCGAGCAGGGTTTCGGCGAGGCTGACCGACTCGCGGAAGAACAGCAGTTGTTCCTGGGCGAGGAAGAGGTTCCAGTAGGCCGCTTCGCTCGCGGACACGGTGATCATCAGTTGCCGGCGGTATTCCTGAAAGGCGACTTCCGAGGCGATGGCGGCGAGACGGATGTTGGCCATGGAGGCGTTCCAGCCGCCGTTCTTGAGGAGGGGCTGCGTGAGGCTGACGCCGGCGAAGGTCTGATATTCGGCCGGCAGGCGCGTGCGGTTGGTGCCGAAGCCGGTGTATTGAAGACTGTTCTCCAGACGGCGCAACGTGTAGCCGATGCGCACCCGGCCGCCCGAGGGCACGAGGGATTCGATGCCGCCGTTGTAGATGTTGTTCTTCTCGGCGAAGAATGCCTCCAAGGTGCTGCGGCGTTGCTCGGCGGTGTTCTGCCGTTCATTTTCGACATGCTCCGGCCCCCCCACCAGCTCGGGTTCGAAGACACCTTTTTCCGCGAGGACCTTGCGTCGGGCGATCTCCGTTTCGAGGAGGCGTACCTGAATGCTCTCATTGTGATCGAGCACGCGGCGGACAAAAGCACGGAGGCCCAGTTGCTCGGGACGGGGCGAATCGGGTAGGGGCTGGCTCCACGTCACACCCGGCGCCAGCCCGACCGTTAGTGCCATCACGCTCCAACTGTTTCGCCCCAGTGCCACCCACCCGGTATGACGCTCGAAGCACAACATCGACAAGGAGCTCCGATAAAGCCCGGCGGCCCGGCTGAAGTCAATTTTCTTCGTGCGTTCGAGCTGTCTGATCCGTAGCCTGCGGGCCATGATCCTTTGGATTCTGGCCCTCGTCCTCGTGGCCTGTGTGGTCACCGTCAACTACTACCAGGGCGCCGTGCGAGCGGCCTTCTCGTTGTGCGGTTTGTTGCTGGCCGCGATGCTGGCGCTGCCGCTGTCCGGGCTGCTGATTCCCGTGCTCGGGTTGGTGGGTGTCGGGCATCCGGCGGTGGCGGCTTTTGTCGCGCCGGTGGTCACATGGGTGCTGATTCTGGCGGCGTTCAAAGTTGCGGGCCTGACGGTGCATCGCAAAGTGGACACCTACTTCAAATACAAGGAGTCCGAAACCGAACGATTGCTCTTCGAGCGGTTGAATCAGCGGCTGGGCATCTGCCTGGGGGTTGCCAACGGCGTCATTTACGTGTTGGTGATCTGCACCCTCCTGAACACGCTGGGCTATGTGACGGTGCAGGTGGCCAGCGAGAGCCGCGACACGATCGGCCTGCGAGCCGTCAACTTTTTGGCCGGCGGCGTGCGCAGCAGCGGCATGGACCGCGCCGTGGCCCGCTTCATGCCCAAATCGGAGACGTTTTACGACATCGCCGACATCCTGGGCTTGATCTATCACAATCCGCTCATCCAAAGCCGGCTTTCGACCTATCCGGTGTTCCTGACGCTGGCGGAGAAGCCGGAGTTTCAGGCCATCGCCAACGACGTGCAGTTCCAAGAATTCTGGCAACGGCAGCCGCCCCCGACCGTCGCGGAGCTCATTGCCCACGAAAAAGTGCAACCCTTGGTCAGCAGCGCGGAACTGTTTACCAACGCGGTGGCGTTGCTGGGGGCGGATTTGAAGGACTTCAAGGCCTACCTCGAAACGGGCAAGTCGGAGAAGTACGACTCCGAGACCATCTTGGGGCGGTGGGAGTTCGACTACCGGGCCTCCCTCGCGGCCTCCCGGAAGCGCAAAGCGGCCTGGACCACCGTCGAGTTGACCCGTTTGCGGAATACCTTGGGGAATGTGTGGGCCAAGTCGGGCCTTACCGCCACCATCGACCAACAGGTCATCCTTCGTATGGGCAATTCACAAGCCGTCACCGGCCGGTGGAAGAACGAAGGCGGCGGCCGTTACACCATCCGGGCGAGCGAGGGCGGCAGGTCGTTTGAAGTCGAGGCCATCGTCGAGGGACGGCGAATGACGTTCACGCGGGACGGAATCGTGCTCGTTTTTGAGAAGTAGCCGCCGGCCGCACCAGGCGCGTTTCGCAGCCGGACACCGGCTGTAGGGCGGGCATCAACGGCCCACGAGCATCACGTTGAAATTGGCCCGGCGGGCGGAAGGAATGAACTGGGTAAAGGGCGATGTTCCGGGCAGCACGGGCGCCACGCTGGCAGGAACGTCAGCCAGGTTCATCGGGACCGGCGCCGGCTCCCGCCCGTTTTCAGCGGGAAACTCACTGGCCAGGAGAAACGAGTGACGCTGTCGCTCCTGGGCCCGGGACGCAACCAACGCGCCGGTCAGCAGGGCGCTCATTAACACCCCGCAACCGCATACGGCTGCGGGGCGGAGGAGGAGGCCAAATCGCTCCAACCAGGAGACAGGTGCCGCGGCTTGCAGAGCCGCGATACGCGCCGCCACGCGGTCGGGGAAATCCCGGAAGTAGCCCGGGGGGGGCGTCTCGTGACGCTTCAGCGCCAGCAGACGCCGAAGGGCTTCAAAGTCGTGTTCAGGAGCACTCATGGCCGGGTTTCAGATAGTCCGACAAATGCGCCTGCAACTGCTGCCGCGCATAGAACAAGCGGGACCGGACGGTACCCACGTTGCAGTCCATGATAGCCCCAATCTCCTCGTGCGGGAGCCCCTGGATGTCATGCAGTACCACGACCATTCTATGCGTTTCAGACAGCTTTTGCATGGCCGCGTTCAATCGCTCCTGCAGTTCCGCCAGGGCGGCGGCCCGTCGTGGTGTCCGTTCGCAGACCAAGGCGACGAGGTCGGGGTCATGTTCGGCCTGAAGGTCCAGGTCGTTGAGACTGAGGAAGGCCTTATTCTTTCTCTGCTTGAGGAAGTTGATCGTCTTGTTAACGGCGATGCGATAAAGCCATGTGTAGAAGCTGGAGTCGCCCTTGAAGGAATGGAGAGCCTGATAACCCTTGACGAAGGTTTCTTGAGCCAGGTCGTTGGCATCCTCGTGGTTCGACGTCATGTGATAGATCGTCGAATAGATGCGCTCCTGGTAGCGCCGGACCAGTTTGTCGTAGGCGTCGGCGTCGCCCGCCTGCGCACGGCGAACCCACGCCAGTTCCTCTCCGGCCGGGCCGCCGACTGCTGCCGCCTCGACGCCCGGGCGGGCGGGCGGATCGGCCTCGATGGTCACGTCGCTCTTCAAGTGGCCTCTTCCAGGGCGTCCGTCTGTTGCCCCAGATAGCGGGTCAGCAGATAGAGCGCTCTCCGGTCGTCTGAATCGGGCACCTTCGCCAGCTCCTGGCGGGCGGCCTCAAGATGCCGCTGCACCGTCTCCCGCGCCTCGGCAAAGACTCCGTGAGCCCGAAGCAGATCCATCACTCGGGGAATGGCCTGCGGCTCCCAATTCGCGATCCACTCCTTGATCCTGCGCCGCTCGGACGCCTCGACCCGGTCCATGAGGATGAGCATGGGTAGCGTCATCTTGCCCTTGGCCAGGTCCGTGCCGAGAGATTTGCCGGCCGCCTGTTCGGATCCGAAAAGGTCCAGGCAATCGTCGTAAAGCTGGTAGGCGACGCCCACGGCCATTCCATATTGCCTCAAGGCGGCGCGCGTTGAAGCGGCGGCACCGTTCAAATACGCGCCCAGGTCGCACGAGAGCGCGAAGAGCTCGCCGGTCTTCATCCGCAGGACTTTGAAATACTCGGCGCGGGAAAGTTCAAAGTTTTTCCGGCGATCCGTCTGGAGGATCTCGCCCGAACACACCGTATTGGTCGCCGAGGCCACGGCGCGACAGATTTCCGTGGTGGGGAAGGCCGCCGCCAGCTTCAACGCATGGGCGAAGAGGCAATCCCCCACCAGCACCGAAATCTCATTGCCCCAACGCGTCGCCAAAGTCGGCCGCCCGCGCCGGAGCGACGCCTCGTCCATCACATCGTCGTGGACCAGGGTCGCCAGGTGAATCATCTCAATGATCACCGCCGCAGAGACGTGGGCATCGTTCACCCCGCCCGTGGCCCCGGCGCTTAACGCCACAAGGGCGGGGCGAATTTGCTTCCCCCTGGCCTCCAGCGCGTAGGCCACGTAGGGAACAATTTCGACCTCGAAAGCCTCGACCTGCGCCGTCAATCGCCCGGCGACGGCGCGCAGAAACGGCTCCGCCGCCGAGACGATCTCCCGCCATCCGGGGGTCAACTCGTGCGGCGATGGAACAGAACCGGGGATGGCAACCGCTCTGGACTGGGTGGCCAGCATGATGGGCGAATCTAGGTTTGGAGGTGATTCAAGTCAAACCGTTTGCTGGTGGCCGCCGAAAAGCAGGCGCCCTCGGAACCGGCGGCTCGGTACGCGGTCCGGGCGTGCGGGCACCCCACCTCAACGGCCCATTCCGTGAGCGGGCGATTCCGCGGGCGCGAGCAGCTTCCAAACGCGCAAGGCCTCGGTCACGCTCCAAGCCTGGGCGTCGCACCCTCGCTGCGTATGCGGCGCATCGCCGTCCAGAATCTCGGGCAGTTGCCCGAGGCAGCCGGCGTCCAACAGATCGCCCACACTGGCGAGGTAGGCCCGCGCCGCCGCGACGGCTGCCGGATCGAAATCCCACGCCCGCGCCAACGCCTCGCAGAAGGTCGGGAAAGTCCACGTCCAAGCCGTCCCATTGTGATAGGCCGGCTTGCGTCGTGTGTCCTCATCGCCCTCGTAGCGCGGCCAGTAGGGTTCCACCGGGTTATTGAGCAGCCGCCCATCCGCCCCGCGGATGGGCAACGGCGGCGACACGGGCAAGGGTGCCAGCGAGCGCAGCGCGCCGGGCACCACCAGATGCTGCAACGCCGCGTTCACACACCGCCGGGCCCGCTCGCCAGAAACCAGGCCAAGGCTGACCGCAAACAGGTTGTTGCTGCGCAGGGCGGTATCCACCACGGCTTGTGCCGCCGGCTGGCCGGGCTCGGCAATCAGGAGATCGGCCAGATACCCCCGCTGCTCGTCCCAATAGAGCGTGTGCAAAGAATGCTCCGCCCGCGCCGCCAGAGCCGGCCAGTCTTCCGCGGGCGTTCGGGCATCGATTCGCGCCAGTTGCCGCAGCAACCGGATCCACAACACCTGAATCTCCACCGGATACCCCTCGCGCGGGGTGCCCGCCGGGTAGTTCGTATCCATCCAGGTGAAGTGACTCGGGCTCCACACCAGGGCCGAGTCGGCGTCCATGCGAATCCCGTTGGGCGTGCCCCGGATGTAGCCGCGCGCGATCGAGATCAAGACGTCCCGCAGCGTGCGGCCCTCGCGATCCACCGGCAGCTCATATACGGTATCCGCAGATTCCCCGACGGTGACCCCGAGAGCGGCCAGCTCTTGGCACACCACGCCATACCAAAGCGGCGCGTCGCTGGTGTTGCGGTTGGAGGCATCTTCGCCATGAATGACGTTTGGCAATGTGCCGCCTTCCTCGAACCGACCGAAGACGCGCAACAACTCCCGCACTTCCCCCACCATGCCTGCGGCCAGCAGCCCGCGGGCGCAGATGAGCGAATCGCGCCCCCAATCCAGAAACCAAGGGTAGCCCGCGATCACGGTCCTGCCGTCGTTGCGTCGGACGACAAATGCCGGAATGGCCGCGGCCAGCCTACGTCCCAGCTCGTCGTCGGCCGGCAATCGCGCGGCCTGCACGGCGGCCTCCACGCTCCGGCGTCGCGTCTCGATGAACCGGTCTGTTTCCGCCTCGGGCACGGGGTTGGCCTCCGCCGTTGCCAGCACCGTCGTGCTCTCCCCCGGCCCCAGCGGCACGTCGAACCAGCCCGGGCTGTAGGCGTCTCCACTGGCCGCCTGCCCCCGTGTGGCCTCGACCGGATGGGCCACACCAAGACTCCATTCGGATTCGTGGTGATACTGCCCGCGGTCGCTCGTCACGCGCACACGCCGGTTTTCCGCAGGCGTGAATTCAAAACCGATGGCTCCGGTCAAGGGCCGACAGTGGGCGGTAAAGTGATGCTCCGCGCCGCCATTGCGATGCGTTTCCGTATGGAAATTCCGATCTTCAAGATCGAAGCGCAGGGTGAGCGAAACGCGGGCCTCGGGCGGCAGGGGATGACCAAACGGCAGCGGCGCCGCGGCGCGCTGAAACCGCAGCACGGTGGCGTTGCGGTCCGCCAGGAGGTCGGCCCACAAGTGGATTTCCACCGCCCGTGTGTCTCCGGCGCTCGCCACGAACCGCCACCGGGCCGGCGGGCCGGGCTCGAATTCGACCAGGCTCTGCCCGTCCAGCGGGGTGATGAATCCGTCCGCGTTCACCCAGGCGCGCAGTCGCTTGACGAACACATGCCGGTCCACCGGCACCTCGGGATGGAGATTGGCCGCGAGCAGGCAATCGTACTTCGATCGGACGCGCCCGAGGTCGGCCAACAGGCGGGCCATGCCGCCGCGGCCATTGGTGAGCAGGGCCAGCGCATCCGGATCCCGCGTGGCGGGCGGCACCAGTTCAGGATCGGGCGGCGGCCCCGAGGCTTCCGCCGGGCCGCGTTTGCCGCCGGGAGTCACGAAGCGGACGGAGGCGCGCACCGAGGGATGCGTGGCAGCGTAGCGCTCCAGCACAAGTTCGGCGTCCCTGGCGGCGTGGCCGGGGGCGAAACAGGCGAGGTGTTGCTGGCCCACCGTTGCCGATTGCAGGTGCCG
>DATLZF010000628.1:0-7732 GCA_035574135.1 Candidatus Methylomirabilota bacterium | reverse complement strand
TCGCTTGATTTCGGCTACGAGGCGATGCGGGATACCCTGCGCCTGCTGAACAATGCAGGCATCGCCCACAGCGGCGGGGGACATAATCTGGTCGCGGCGGCAGAGCCCGCAATCATGGAAGTAAAGGGCCTGCGCGTCGGCTTGCTTTCCTTCACCGACAATCAGCCGGAATGGGAAGCCACGCCAGAAAAGGGTGGGGTCTTTTACGTCCCGGTCAATGTGCGCGACGAGCGCGCGGTCAACCTGTTCGAGTTGGTCCGCCATACGCGGCAGCGCGTCGGTTTGCTCGTCGTCGCGGCGCACTGGGGCGGAAACTGGGGTTATTACCCGCCGCAAGAACATGTCGAGTTCGGTCGCGCGCTGGTCGCTGCCGGCGCGGATATCGTGTTCGGCCACTCGGCGCACGTCTTTCGCGGCATCGAGATTCACCAGGGCCGGCCCATCCTCTACTCCGCGGGCGATTTCGTTGATGACTACGCGGTGGACCCGGTTGAGCGCAACGACTGGTCGTTCGTCTTTATCGTCGAAACCGACCAGGGTGTGCCGACCCGGTTGCAGCTCCACCCGACTGTGATCCGACATTTCCAGGCGCGACTGGCGCGCGATGCCGAGTCCAGGCTGATTGGACAAAGGATGATGGAACTCTGCGCCGCGCTGGGCACAAAGGCATCCTGGGACGCCGATAAGAATTGTTTGACGATCGCGCACGAGGCAAATGGCGATGTGGCCAAGCAAAGCTGCGCGGACGAGTCTTTCGCCAGAGGGTGAGTCGGGTGTGTCACGATTCGGACGTGACACAGGCTGCCTTCGGAGAAGGGCTCGGGGATCGAGTTATCTGGCTGACGCGGGGCGGGCGTACGCAAAGGCGCGATAGCGCGGGGTTGCAACACAGCAGACAATGGAATCGAAGATGGCAGAGGCGGTAAAGCTCGCTCCAGGTGATGCGCTCCTTGTCGTGGACGTGCAGAACGACTTTCTGCCGGGCGGAGCTCTGGGTGTGTCGCACGGCGATGAAATTGTGCCGGTGCTCAACACGTATCTTTCGCGATTCGTCGCGCTCAAACTGCCTGTTCTTGCTACTCGGGACTGGCACCCGGCCAACCATTGTTCGTTTCAAACGCAGGGCGGACCCTGGCCAAAGCATTGTGTCATGTTCACGCCCGGCGCCGAATTCGCGCCAGCGCTGGGGCTGCCCGCCGACGCCGTCGTGATCTCCAAAGGCAGCAGGGCCGACCGCGAAGCATATTCAGGATTCGAAGGAACTGACCTTGAGGAAAAACTTCGGGCCGCCAAAGCGCGGCGCTTGTTTGTCGGCGGGCTGGCGACCGACTATTGCGTGCTCAACACGGTTCGCGATGCCCGCAGCCGCGGCTTCGACGTGTTCGTGCTCTGCGACGCAATCCGCGCTGTCAATGTTCAGCCGGAGGACGGCCGCAAGGCGGAGGCAGCAATGTTTCGACTGGGCGCGGTTCCCCTGAAACTGGAGGATTTGGCTGCATGAACGAGTCTGAGAGCGCGCTTCTCACCGACCTGTATCAGCTCACCATGCTGCAAGGTTATTTCGCCGAGCGCATGGAAGACACGGCGGTGTTCGAGTTCTTTGTCCGCCGTTTGCCGGCGCAGCGCAACTTTCTCGTCGCCGCCGGACTCGAACAAGTCCTGCACTTTCTCGAGCATTTTCACTTCACGCCCGGCGAACTGGACTGGCTGAAAGGAACCGGGCGCTTCCGCCGCGACTTCATCGAGTATCTGGCCGGCTTGCGCTTCAATGGCGACGTTCACGCCATGCCGGAAGGGACCGTCTTCTTCCCCGACGAACCGATTCTACGGGTTACCGCTTCACTGCCTCAGGCGCAAATCGTTGAAACGCGCATCATCAATCTGCTGAATTTTCAAACGGCCATCGCTTCCAAGGCCGTGCGCTGTGGGCTGGTCGCTCCTGATAAAACGCTCGTGGATTTCGGCCTGCGCCGGGCTCACGGGGCCGAGGCCGGGTTGCTGGCCGCGCGCGCCTGTTACCTGGCTGGATTCACGGCGACTTCGGATGTGCTGGCGGGACAATTGTTCGACATACCGCTTTCCGGAACGATGGCGCATTCCTTCGTTCAAGCCTGCGACTCCGAGGAGCAAGCCTTCATGCGCTTTGCCCGGGCCAATCGGGAGAACGTCGTCCTCCTGCTGGACACATACAATACTGAGACTGCGGCGCGAAAGGTGGTTCAGCTCGCTCCCAAGCTGCACGCGGAGGGAATCTCGATTCAGGGCGTGCGCCTGGACAGTGGTGATCTTGCGGAACACGCGCGGCAGGTTCGACGAATCCTCGATGCCGGCGGTTTGCAAGAAGTGCGCATCTTTGCCAGTGGCAGCATTGATGAATTTGAGTTGCAAAAGTTCGCCCGAGCCGGCGCGCCGATTGACGGATTTGGCATCGGCTCGCGGTTGGACACGTCCGCTGATGCTCCGTATTTCGATTGCGCGTACAAGCTCCAGGAATACGCCGGCCGCCCGCGCCGCAAACGTTCCGAGGGCAAGGCGACCTGGCCGGGCCGCAAACAGGTGTTTCGTTCCTATGGTGACGATGACCGATTTGCGTTCGACACCCTCGCTCTTGAAAATGAAACAGCCCCCGGCACGCCGTTGATCGTGCCGGTGATGCGCGCTGGCAGACGATTGGCGCCGCTGACTTCGCTCACTGAATCGCGTCGCCGGGTCGCGGCCGAACTGCGTCGCCTGCCCGTGGACTTGCAACGTTTGGAACCGGCCAAAGCGTATCCGGTTTGCGTCTCTCCCGGTCTGCGCGCACTCACCACGGAACTGGATCGGGCAAACCAATGACCGGCGCGGCGCTCACAACCGGCACTCATGCGGGTCGCAGCGCGCGCTGGATTCGAAGTGCATCGCGTCTTCGCTGATGCCGAGTTCAAGCACTTGCGCGTCCTTGCTGCCTTAGCGATAAATCGTGATCCCTTCAAGCCCCGGCTCCCACGCGCGCCGCCCAGCAGCAGTTCCGGGTCCGCGACCGCGCGGGCGACGCGCTGAAACAGTTCGTCCGGCGTCTCGATAATGCAGCGCTGCGCGTCACGCCGCCGGTGGCGCGCTGCCGACACACGCCGGGCATTTCCGGAAAACGCGCAGCTCAGTTCGGTTCACAGGGCCGCGAACCTGTTTCGCCTGCCCAACGTCCTCGAGTCACGGCATAGGGCGGACTGTCCGTCGCGTCCGCAGGCGCGAGGGTTGCCAACCCCCGCGATACAGCCGATTGCCAATCGGCGCTGCGCCGGCGCGGGATTGAAACCCGTTCAGCAAGTTCGCACGGCGCGAACTTTGCAAGCGCGAAAGCCAAGGAGAATGGGGCCGCTGTCCAAACTCGAATGAGCAATCGCGCTTAACAGCTTGGGCAAAATGCTTAACGGGACGGCAGATTCGCGACGGCAGCGGAATGCCGTTCAGCCCGGCACGAGAACCGCCGCGCCTTGAAGGCGGCCCGCCCGCAGGCGCGCGAGGGCTTCATTAGCTTCCGTGAGAGGGAATCTCTCGATCTCAGTACGCACGGGCACGCACGGCGCCAGCGCAAGGAATTCTTCACCGTCCCGGCGAGTGAGATTGGCGACGGAACAAATCATCCGTTCCCCCCAAAGCATGTGGTAGGGAATGGCGGGAATATCGCTCATGTGGATGCCGCCGCAAACGACGGTGCCGCCTTTGCTTACCGCGCTGAGCGCCCGCGGCACGAGTTCACCGACCGGCGCGAAAATGATGGCCGCATCGAGCGGCTCCGGTGGTGGCGTGTTCGAGTCGCCCGCCCAAGCGGCTCCCAGGGACAGCGCGAACTTTTGCGCGGCAGTGTCGCCGGCGCGGGTGAAGGCGAACACCTTTCTCCCCTGAAACCGCGCCACTTGCGCGACGATGTGCGCCGCCGCGCCGAACCCGTAGATCCCCAGCCGCTGCCCGGCGCCTGCTTTGACCAGGGAACGATAGCCGATCAACCCGGCGCAGAGCAACGGCGCCGCTTCGACATCCGAATAAGCGTCGGGAATCGGGAAACAGAATCGCGCGTCAGCCAGGGTGTACTCGGCGTAACCGCCATCGAGGGTGTAACCGGTGAAACGGGCATTGTCGCAAAGATTCTCGCGTTGCGAGCGACAGTAGCCGCACTCGCCGCACGTCCAGCCCAGCCACGGGACGCCGACGCGGGCGCCCACCTGGAATCGCTCGACGCCCGCGCCGACCTCCGCGACGTGGCCGACGATTTCGTGCCCCGGCACCAGCGGCAGTTTCGGGTTGGGCAGTTCGCCATCGGCCACGTGCAGGTCGGTGCGGCACACCGCGCAGGCCGCCACGCGCACGAGCACCTGGCCCGCGCCGGGCTTGGGCGTCGGCAATTCTGTCAGCCGCAGCGGTTGTCGCGGCTCAGAGAGGATCATCGCGTGCATGGATGAATCGTAGCAGGGGATGCCTTCTCACCCAAAGGCCACGTCCAGCAACATCATGACGGCAAATCCCGCCAGCGTGCTCAACGTGGCGAAGTCGTGATTCTCGCTGCGATGCGAATCGGGAATGAGCTCGTCCACCACCACATAAATCATCGCTCCGGCCGCGAAGCTCATCGCGTAAGGCAGCAGCGGCCTTGCTAAAAAGACGGCCGCCGCCCCAAGGACCGCGGCGGCAGGCTCGACCAGAGCCGAGGCTTGTCCATACCAGAAACATTTTGCCACCGGCACGCCTTCGCGCCGGAGCGGCAGCGAAATCGCCAGACCTTCCGGAAAATTTTGCAGGCCGATGCCAAATGCCAGCGCCATGGCCGCCGGCAGAGTGGCGGAAGGATAGCCCTCCGTCACCGCGCCAAACGCCACTCCTACCGCCATGCCCTCCGGAATGTTGTGCAACGTAATGGCGAGGACCAGCAACACCGTGCGATTCCAATTGGTGGAGATGCCTTCGGTCCGGAAACCGATCCCCTGACGCAAATGCGGCAGCAGCTTGTCGCAAACGAAGAGAAACACTCCTCCGGCCAGGAACCCGATGCTGGCCGGAATCCAGCCCCGTGTGCCGTCGGCTTCGGCCATCTCGACCGCGGGCGACAGCAAAGACCAGTAGCTTGCGGCGATCATGACGCCCGACGCGAACCCTTGCATGCCGTCGAGCACTTTTCGGTTGAACTCGCGGGTGAAAAACACGAGCACAGCTCCCACCGCCGTGACTGCCCACGTGAAAGTGCCGGCCAACAGCGCCTGAAGCAGCGGATGGAATTCGGAAAATGTTTGCATCTTCAACCGCTGTTCACGAAATCCCTGTACGGACGTCTGCCCTGAGCCGTGTCGAATTGAAATCCCGTTCGCATGACTGACAGACTATTCCGGCGGAAGAGAGCGAAACCATTGGGAAGGCGGGCACACCCCAGTAATCAAGCCGACGAACGCGGGCTAAGCACTCCGGAGCGGGGAGATAGGCGAATTGCTTAAAGCCATGGCCCGGCCGCCGACGACAGCCCGCGTAGCGCAGGTTGTCAACCTGACGTTTCGCCGACTGGCAGTCGGCGGACTGTCCGTCGCCCCAATCCGTCCGAATGAGCTGAAAAGCTGCAAAGGGTGGTGAGGTGTTTTCCAGGCGTCTGGGTCTGAAAACGCACGCCCGTCATCTCCAGGAAGGACCCACGGCCCAAACTCCAGTTCGTCGCCAATACCGATCCCCGGCGGCGGCGGCTGCCTGTGCGGCAGCAAGGTGCTCAACGTGATCCGCTGGCGCGTGAACGGTTCGGCGTGGGCAGGTTCGCCGATCAGTCCCGGGGGAGCCAATGGCTGCGCGAACCCGTCGGAGGAAAGTGTGGCGGCGTTGCGGCGGCTTCTGCACGAGTTCGTGACGCGGGTGTGGCAGCGGCGCCATCCCCGGCGGCGGCTGCGGGCAACGGCCGACCACTTGCTGTACTTGAGAATCGGTATTAAGATTGGGCATGAAATGCGTTTGTGAACGAAGTCTCAGTTCCGCTGTTTGCCGCTGCCGGGGCTTTCGCCCGCAACGGAGCATCCTTTCCGGCGGGCTGGCCTCCGTGTTGGCGCTGGCCCCGCTGACGATGGCCCTACCTGCACTGGCGGACGAGGAGATTTTCATCGCCAACGCCAGTTTCGAGACGCCGGATCTGGCCCCCGGGCGATTTACCAGCAATCTCGTTCCAGGCTGGGTGGGAACGCATACGGACTTCATCAGCAACTTCGGCGTGTTCCACCCGGAGCCGGAGAATTTCACCCAGCCGGTGCCGCAGGGTCGGAACGTGGTCTTTATCGAACGAGGTGGCATTCACCAAACGCTGACGAACCGCTTGCAGGCCGGAATTGTCTATACGCTGTCGGTGCAGGCGGGGAACTCCGTCTTCGACCGCTCTTCGCCGTTCAGTGTGCAGTTGCGTGCCGGAGGAGCCCTCTTGGCCGAGGAAGTGCGACCGGCGGTGCCGAGAGGCATCTTTGACGGCGTGAGCGTCGTTTTCAGCGCGCCCGCCGATCACCCGGCGCTGGGGCTGCCGCTTGAGATTTGGCTGCTGGAGCAGGATTTGAGGAAAAGCAACGAGGTCTATTTCGACAATGTCCGGCTCACGGCCGTCTCGACCGTGCGGTTGCAGATTGAATGCCTGAACGGCACCCATGTCGTGCTGTCATGGCCCGCCACGGCGGCGGACTTCCGACTTCAGTCCTCGCCGGTTCTGGGCGAAGGGGCCGACTGGGTTCCGGTCGAATCCGAGGTGGCCATCGTCAACGGCCGTTGTGTGACCACCAATGAATTGAATTCGACCAAACTGTATTATCGCCTCCAGAAACCCTGATCGGGCCTGCCCGGCCCGGGCTTCCGCTACTTGAAGCGGACCGTGGCGCGGAGGGGACCTCCCGGCAGGCCGGTGTAAGTGACCGTAACGGTCTGGCCGGCTACGGGCGCAATGTTCTTGACCGAGCCAAGGCTGATCAGATCGCCGGGTTTGAGCGAGATTCCCTCGTGGGCCAGTTCCTCGGCCAGCCACAGCACGGCGTTGAGCGGATGATCCAGGATGGCCCGGCCCGTCGCGCGTCCGAGTTCCCGGCCGTCCTGATCCGTCATCGTCACGGTCATCAGCTCGAGCAGCTTGGCGAAGTCCTCGTCGGCACGGACCGGCAGGCGGCTGCCGATGACGCCGAGTCGGGCTCCGACGTTCACCGCCACCAGAGCCGCACCATCCACGGGCTGGTTGGTTGAAAGAACCCCGTCCGGCAGTTCGATGAAGGCGACGACCTCTTTGAGATACTTCAACACCTCGCGAGGCGTGCGAGCCCGGTGGATGCGCTTGTCCTTCACCACCACCATCAAATCCGCCTCGCAAATGGGCTTGACGGCGAAACCCAATGGCACCTCCGCGCCGTCTTGAAGCAGCATGCCCGACAGCAACACCCCGCGCACGGGGGCGTTGACCCGATAGCGTTCCTGACTTTCGCGCGTCACGAGCCCCACCTTGTAGCCCACCGGCCGGCCGAGCCTGGGTTCCAGCAGGGCCACAAAACGCCGCTGCGCCGCCAGCGCCTCGCTCAGGGCCAGTCCGGCGCCGATGCCCTCCACCGGCCGCACCGCGAGGTAGTCCGCCACGGCCTGCTCGACGACAGCAGCAGGAACGGGGGCGGTGTTACCCATCTGCGTGATCCAGAAAAGGACGATTAGCGTTGGCGCGAACAGGCGGCTCATGAACGAATGAGAAGGGAATTCACGCGGGGCCTTC
>DATLZF010000627.1:0-3422 GCA_035574135.1 Candidatus Methylomirabilota bacterium | reverse complement strand
CCGCCACGACGTCATCAAGGGTGATGCGTATCAACTGGAGCAGGCGTTGCTCAACTTCTTCTTTAACGCCATGGAAGCGATGGGCCCCGAGGGGGAATTGCGCGTGGCCACGCGCAACCTTGCGGCGGAAGGTGACCCGCTCGCCCCGATCACGCCGCCACCCAGCATTGAGATCACCGTCAGCGACACCGGTGTGGGAATTCCTCCGGAGAACCTGCCGCGCCTCTTCGAGCCGTTCTTCACCACCAAGCGGGGCGGCAACGGCCTCGGGCTCTCGATCACCCGGCGCATCGTCGAGGAGCATCAGGGTCAGATCCGGGTCGAGAGCGAGCCGGGCCGGGGATCCTCTTTCTTCGTCACGCTGCCCTTGATCCGTACCCCGGCCTTCCCCCAGCCGATGGCGCGGCGCGGGTTTGCCCCATGACGGCCCGCCGTGTGGCTCTCGCCATCCTCAGCGACGTTCATTACGCGGGGCCGGGCGAGCAAAGCCGGCCGGATTATTGTCTCAATGCCATCGCCCATCCAGCGCGACGGGCGCTCACCCGGTTTTACCGCCATCACGTCTGGCAACGAGATCCGTTCGCGCACAACCACCTGCTCGAGCAATTCCTCCGGCGAGTGTCCCGGGTGGATTGGGTGGTGGCCAATGGCGACTACTCGTGCGACTCGGCGTTCGTGGGCGTGGCCGACGCCGCGGCTCGGGAGAGTGCGCGGCTGTGTCTTGGGAAGCTACGGGCCGCCTTTCCGGCGCGCTTGGCGGCCACCCTGGGGGATCACGAACTGGGCAAAAAGCCCCTGGGTGCGGATCGGGGCGGGATGCGTTTCGAGAGCCTCGATCGCGCGGTGCGGGAGCTGGAGTTGCAGCCGTTCTGGCGGATCCGCGTGGGGCGTTACGTCTTGATGGGAGTCACGTCCTCGCTGATCGCCCTGCCCGTTTTCGAGCCGGAGACGCTGGTGGCGGAGCGCCCTGCCTGGCATCGGGCTCGCGCCGAACATCTGCACGAAATCGCCGACGCCTTTGCCGCCCTCGGCGGAGACGAGCGGGTTCTTCTCTTCTGTCACGATCCGACCGCGCTGCCGTTTCTGCTCGAACTGCCGGCGGTGCGCGCCCGACTCCACGCCATCGAGTGCACGATTATCGGTCACCTGCATTCGCCCGTGGTCCTCTGGAAGGCGCGGCTGCTGGCGGGCCTGCCACCCGTTCGTTTTCTGGGCCACACGGTGCGGCGGTTGAGCTCCGCCTTGTGCCGGGCTCGGGCCTGGGACCGGTTTCGGATTCTTCTCTGTCCGTCGTTGAGCGGCATTCAATTGCTCAAGGACGGCGGCTTTTACACGGCCGCGCTGGATCGCGAAGCTCGTGAGCCGGTGCAGTTCGAGTTTCACCGGTTACCCTGGAGGTGACGAATTCACCCCTGCGACGACGAATCCGTGAGAGCGTGCGCGTCGCGCCGCCGCGCATTGGGTCGCAGGGGCGAGGTCCGGTTCAATGTCTGCGGCGCCGGTTCCTTGGGCGCGGCGGGTGGACGGCGGGACATCCCGGGGCGGACTGAGGGGCGACGCGGAGGAAGTCTCGTTCCTGTTCGCGGACGACGAGTACCGGACACGGCGCGTAACGCACCACGGTCTCCGCCGTGCTGCCCAGGCAGAAATCGGGAATGCCCGTCGCCCCTCGCGTGGCAAGGATGATCAGGTCCACGTTCGTCTCCCGCGCGTGATCGATGATCTCCACCTCGGCCCGTCCGGCGCGGATGGTGGTGGCGACGGAAATGTCCCTGCCGATGTGGGCGCGGGCCAACGCCCGCAGTTGGCGTCGGGTTCGGGCCGCCGTCGCCGCGCGGAGATCGTTGGCCGGAGTGCGCTTGCGCGGCCGCGGGTGGAGGGGGGCGACGAAAAGCAGCTCGATGGTGGCTCCGTGCAGGCTGGCGTAACCTGCCGCGTACTCCAGGGCCTTGGCCGAGCACGTTGAAAAATCCACCGGCACGAGGATGCGGCGGAGTTGGAACCGTGGCGCCGGGGTTCGGCCGCCCTCGCGCCAACGAAGACGCCGGGGTTGGGATGGCTTGGAGGAGGAGCGTCGCATCGTTTTCGAATCGTGCGCGAAGGGCGGTTGCGCTTCAGCGCCGGGCGGCCTTTGTGCCGCGGATGGCCGCCCGGACCGTCAGCACGGGGCAGGGCGCGTGGCGGACGACGCGCTCGGCCGTGCTGCCCAACAAGACATGCTTGAGTCCGGAGTGTCCGTGCGTCGTCAGCACGATCAGGTCGGCCTTCAGCGTTCGGGCGGCGTCCGAGATCTCTTGAAATGGCACGCCGACCCGGACCACGCACTTTTCCACCAGCCCGGGGCCCAAACCCTGTTTGTGGCAGAGCTGCGTCATCTGCTTTTTCGCTTGCTGGCGGCCTTGCTCGTTGAATTCGGCCAGCGACAGGTAGGCAAATTCCGGCGCCATCACGGGTTGAATCACATGCATCAGGATCAATTTGGCCTTCCACTGCCGGGCCAGCGGCACCACGAAGTCGAGCGCCCGGTTCGCGATCTCCGAAAAGTCCACCGGCACCAGAATCCGCCGGATCGTGGGACGCCGAAGCGGGGATTTTTGTTTTGGCTTCATCGCCATCCTTTGTTTTTGTTTTAAGCGTGGCCGTCCGGCCCTGTCTTCACCACACCTCGGTTGCCATCGTCTTGGCCATTCTTGGCCGGAAGGCCGAGGCAATCGAGGAAGTGAAGCGGCGACGGATGCGCAAGTTCGGGCCAGCCCCCGCCAAAGTCGGCATTGCGCCGGGCGCTTGGGACCGGTCAAATGCGCGCATGAAGAAGCTGCTGCTCGCCTACGATGGTTCCCCCGGTGCGGACGCCGCGATGTCGGACCTGGCCTGGGCGGGGTTGCCGCCGGAAATGGAGGCGCTCGTTTTCTCCGTGGCGGACGTATGGTTGCCCTCGAATCCGGAGTCGCCCGGCGAAGTCGCGCTGCCGGGGGCGACCCCCGCCGCCATCCTCAAGGCGCGGCAAGAGGCTCTGCAGGCGGTCCAATCCTGTCTGGCGCTGGCTCGCAATGCCGCGGAACGTCTCCGCACACTGCATCCCGGCTGGAAGGTCGAGGCCGGCAGCACCGGCGATTCGCCGGCTTGGGCGGTCATCCGTCGGGCCGACGAGTGGCGGGCGGATCTGGTCGTGGCCGGTTCGCATGGTCGTTCGGCGCTGGAACGGCTGTTTCTCGGCAGCGTTTCGCAGAAGATTGCCGCCGAGGCGCACTGTTCGGTGCGGATCGTTCGCTCCGGTCGCGTGCCCCGGCCCGGCCGGCTGCGGATCATGGTGGCCGTGGACGGCTCCCGTGATGCCGAGGCCGCCCTGACAGAGGTCGCCTCCCGGATCTGGCCGGACTTTTCCGAATTTCGGGTGGTGGCGGTCCTTGACGCCCGGCTGG
>DATLZF010000626.1:0-3102 GCA_035574135.1 Candidatus Methylomirabilota bacterium | reverse complement strand
TGGGCCGCTACACTGCGCGCCGTGAAACACCAAACGCTTCTCGCCGTCGGCCTGGGCCTGCTGTTGATTTCCAATGCGCCGTTGCGCGCGGCCGACGGGCCGGCGGCCACCCTCAAACTGGTGGCGGAGGGATTCACCTCGCCGTCGGTGCTGATCCCACACCCTGCGGCGCCCGGCCACCTCTTGGTGGTCGATCAGATCGGCACCATCCACGTGCTCGGGCCGGAGAGCCAGGTGCGGGAGAAGCTGTTTCTGGATCTGCGCAGCCGGTTGGTGAAGTTGAACCAGGGTTTCGATGAACGGGGCGTTCTCGGCCTGGCACTGCACCCGCGCTTTCGGGAGAATCGCAAGTTCTACGTCTATTACAGCGCGCCACGCCGCGCCGAGTGTCCGGCGGATTGGGATCACACCAGCCATCTGTCCGAATTCAAGGTGTCGGCGGACGATGTCTTGACGGCGGATCCGGACAGCGAGCGCGTGCTGCTGCGCATCGACGAGCCGCAGTTCAATCACAACGGCGGCCGTCTGGTGTTCGGGCCGGACGGGTTTCTCTACGTGGGCCTGGGGGATGGCGGTGCCGGCAACGACGAGGGCGTCGGCCACGGGCCAAAGGGCAACGCGCAGGACACGAAAACGTTGTTGGGGAAAATCCTGCGTCTGGACGTGGACAGCGGCCAGCCTTACGGCGTGCCGAAGGACAATCCGTTTGCCGATGGCACCCAGGGTCGCCCCGAGATTTTTGCCTACGGTTTCCGGAATCCCTGGGGCTTGTCCTTCGACCGCGGCGGTCAGCGGGAGTTCTTCGTCTCAGACGTGGGGCAGAACGCGTTCGAGGAGGTCAACATCGTGGTCAAAGGCGGCAACTACGGCTGGCGCCTGCGCGAAGGGTTTCATGGTTTCGATCCCAAGGATCCGAACAAGGAGCCCGCCGACGCGCCGAAGGTGGGCGAACGGGGCGAGCCACTGCTCGATCCGGTCTTCGAATACAAGAACCTCCGCGCCTTCGCCAAGGATCCGGAGGCCAAGGGAATTTCCATCACCGGCGGCTACGTTTATCGCGGCAAGGCACTGCCGCACCTGGTTGGGCGCTACGTGTTCGCCGATTGGTCGCGCAACTGGGCACTGCCGGATGGCGTGCTCTTTACCGCCGGGCGCACCAACGGCCGGTGGTCCTTGGAACCGCTCGCCCTGGCCTCGGCGCCGGACGGCCGGGTCAAGGCCTACGTCACCGCTTTCGGAGAGGATGCGGACGGGGAAATCTACGTGCTCACCAGCGGTCGGAACAGCCTCACCGGCAAATCGGGCAAGGTGTTCAAGCTCGTCCCGCTCTGATCCGGGGAACCGGCCGGTCTTATCGCCGCCGCGCGCCGGAGATTCTGGCGCCTCCCGGCGCCGCCGCGGCCCCCAGGGCCGTGAGCAGCACCGCCGCCAGCAGCATGACGGCTCCGACGGGGACCAGCGCAATGCCGAGACCTGGATCGCCACCATGGATGACCACGCCGCCGAGGAAGAACCCCCCCGGCAGCAGTACCGTGGCCCCGCGCAACAGGGCCGAGGCCATCCCGCGCCCCCGCGCGGGCCACTGCGGCGCCGCCCGCACGGTGAAAGCGAAGGCCAGGTGCACCAGGCCGAACAGCGCGCCGTGGGCGTGTGCCAGGGTCCACATCAGCCGGCGCGTGCTGTTGGAGACGTTCAGGTAGGCCCCCACTTTGAAGCCGTGCAGCGCCTCCAGAGCGATGCCCAGCGTCAGGAAGAGCAGCAACGACCACCAGCCAAAACGCAGATGACGTTGGACGAGCCGTGAAACGCCTTCGTCCGACGTGGGAACAAGGGCGACCCGGCCGGCATCGGGATGAACGGAAGTCTTCGACATGCGGAGCAGGAGGGGCGCTATTCCAGCAGTTCCATCTTCCGGTGGTTGCGTTGGCGAAGCAGGGCCCGGATGGCACCCTCCTGCATCGCGCCACTGGCTTCGAGCAGCACCGTCCCGGAGGGCGCGTCCACAGGGCGGGGCGCCTTCCGCCAGGCATCGAGAATCTGCTGACGTGCCCGTTGCCGTTCGGTGGCCGGGCCCACGTAATCGTAAACCAGTTGCTCGAAGCCGGGAATCGACTTGAGCGAACGCTCACCGATGTAGCGGACGACCGCATAAGGGTCCGTCAGGGTTTCGGCGAGGAAGGGCACCAGCCAGTTGGTGCCGGAGACAGCCCGCGCGGTCGGCCAGCCCAGATGCCACGCCAGCAGGGCGCGCTGGCCGGCATCGCCCTTGAGCAGCCAGAGCACAGCGGCGGAAAGGGTCTCCTCTTCAGCCGAGAGGGTCACCTTGGGCGTGCCGTACCATTCCTCGAGGTGTCGCTGCGTCCAGCCCAGCGAGCGGTCGAGGTGGCAAAGGTTGCAGGCGTTGGGCCGGCCCGTTTTCACACTCGTGGCCACGGTGGGCGAATCGATGGTGTGGCTGCGGATGGCCTTGAGGAGCCCGTAGCTGGTATGGGGCATGTGGCAGTTGTAGCACAGGCTGCCACTGGAACCGGTGGGATGGTGCGTGTGGCGGGTGAGGTTTTTCCCGATGGAATCGTGGCATTGCAGGCAGGCCTGGTTTCCGTCCATGCCGCGCCCGAGCTGGTCGTCGGTGTCCTGATAGTGGTGCAGCGAGTGGCAGGAGAGGCAGGACATCTGGCCGCGGGTGAAGCAGGCGGTGGCAGCCAGACCGTTGAACTCGCGGCCGGAAACCCGCACCTGGCCGTCGGACCAGAAGCTGCCCTCCATGAGCGCGCGCTTTTTCTCGTTGCCGGGCACTTCCAGGTCGGTGCCGTCATAGTGGACCAGCGGCGCGCGGGCCTCCAGATCCCCGCCGGGCTGAAACTGCACGCCGTGCTGATGCCACTGGTCAAGGTGGCGATTGTGCCGGATGGCATGACACTGGCCGCATGCCTCGGCCGACTTCACGTGATCGGCCCGGCCCGGGTTGAAAATGGTGGGGTCGGCATGGTCCTGCCGGCGGGCGATGACGCGATGGAGGGGCGACTCGTGCGCCTTCAGGTGCCTCTCCGCGGGGCCGTGGCAGGCCTCGCAGGCGATGCCCAGCTCGGCGGTGCGGGTGTC
>DATLZF010000625.1:0-5065 GCA_035574135.1 Candidatus Methylomirabilota bacterium | reverse complement strand
CCCTTCCGCGAGAACACCACGACCTCCGCCTGCTCCACGCGCCAAGGGCCGCGGAGTAGAATCCAATCGATGCGCCACGGACCACGCACCGCGCCGTTGAAGTTGTGGAACGTTTCGAGTCCTTCACCGCGCCTGACGGGCGCTGCCGTCCAGGCGTCCCGGAAGAAGCCGTCGCCGACCAGCACGTCGTAGGTCGGCTCCCGGCCCGGTTCGGCGTTGAAATCTCCCACCAGCAGCACCGGCAGGTTCGGGTTGAGGGCCTGCACTCGCTGACGGATGAGCCGGGCGCCCTTGTCACGAGCCGCGGCCACTGCGTGGACGAGGTGGGTGTTGACGAAATAGAATTCCCGTCCGACGCGGCGGTCGCGGAACCGCACCCACGTCACCATGCGACGGTTGGTGTTCCCCCAGTTGGTCGAAGCGATGACGTTTGGCGTGTCGGAGAGCCAGTAATGATCGAACTCCACCGGCTCGAACCGCGCCTTGCGGTAGAACACGGCCATGAACTCGCCCCGGCTCCCGCCGTCCCGCCCCAGCCCAACCCAATCGTAGGCGGGCAGGTCGGCGGCCAGCTCCTTGAGCTGGGGGTAGAGCCCCTCCTGCGTTCCGGCGAGGTCGGGGGAGATTGCCCGCCAGCACGCCTTCATCACAGGTCGGCGCTCCGCCCAACTGTTCGGGGAATTGGTGCTGCCGAAACGCAGGTTGAAGGTCATCACCCTCAGAGGTGGGCCGGCCGGAGACTCGGCGGCCGCCGCGGCCCGACTGGCCCCGCAAGTGCCCAAGCCGACGACAACGAACATGGACAGCAGAGCAGATGGCTTCATGCAAACTGAGGGAAAACTACGCCAACACGCCTTCGGCAGCCATCTATTTCGTTCCCGGCCCCGAGAGTGTTGTGCGGGTGTTGGCCCATCTGTCCCATCGAAACGGTTGCTTGGGCCGGCGCTTGTCTCCAATATCCCCCGCCTGAATTCCTGACATCACATGAACACCGTCAACCAGCTCAAAATTATCAAGAAAAACACCGCCAGTAAGGTCGAGGCCGAACTCTCCCGCACCGGCGGCCTGCTCCGCCTCGCCCCCGCCTGGGTGCCGCGCTCGTTCCTCCAGCCCGGCCTGCGTCTCAAGCTGCATCCCGACGACATCTATGCCTACGGCGCGAACCGCGGCGGCATCGATGAGCGCTGGTTCGCCTCCACCACCGTCACCGCCAACGAAGGCCGCGCGTGGGACGAGGGCTTGAATTACTGCGTCGTGGGCAAGGAACGCTTCACGCTCAAGCAGGCGGTCGAGGACTGCGGCGCGACGCTCGTGGGCAAAGCGATTTGGAAGAAGTATGGCCGCTGGCCCGTTTACTCCAAGTTCTTCGACAACATGGGGCCGATTCCCCATCACATGCACCAGTCGCAGAGGCAGGCCAAACTCGTCGGCCAGGAAGGCAAGCCCGAGAGCTATTACTTCCCGCCCCAGCACAACAACGTCGGCAACAACTTTCCCTACACGTTCATGGGCCTCGAACCCGGCACGACCAAGGCGCAGGTCCGCAAGTGCCTCGAAGATTGGAACAAGGGCGACAACGGCATCCTCGACCTCAGCCGTGCCTACCGCCTCAAGCCCGGCACCGGCTGGCTGATCGATCCGTGCATCCTCCACGCGCCCGGCAGCCTCTGCACCTACGAGCCGCAATGGGGCAGCGATGTCTTCGCCATGTATCAAAGCATGGTTGAAGGCCGCTACGTCCCTTGGAACCTCCTCGTGAAGGACATGCCCAAGGACAAGCACAAGGACCTCGACTTCATCGTGGACCAGCTCGATTGGGACAAGAACTGCGATCCGAACTTCAAGGACAACCATTACCTCGAACCGGTGCCCGTCGCCGACACGCGCAAGGAAGGCTTCGTGGACCGGTGGATTGTCTATGGCCGCATCGATGGCGAGCAGCTCTTCACCGCCAAGGAACTGACTGTCGAACCTGGTGTGAAATGCACGATCAAGGACAACGGCGCTTACGGCCTCATCTGCGTGCAGGGCACCGGCAAGATCAACGGCCAGCCTTTGAACAGCCCGAAGCTTATCCGCTTCCACGAGCTCACGGAGGACGAATACTTCTGCACCGAAGACGGCGCGAAAGCCGGCGTGACCTTCGAGAACACCAGCGAAACCGAACCGCTCGTCACGCTGCGCTACTTCGGCCCCGACGTGAACCCGGACGCGCCGGAAATCGGGGCTTACCGGAAGAGCAAGTTCAATTGATATCCCGTCCGAGTCGTTCGACCGCTTTCATCCCCAGACACGGTGGTTGCTTGCAAGCGCCGGAGCAGCGTCGCGCGCCGCGATGAGTTGCGGCCGCTGGGACGGACGCCCAAACGCCGGACGCTCCGCGAATCGGTGTCGCCGGCGGCGGCCACCAGACTCAAGACCTCCGCCGGGAAAACATCTATCTGCTGCGGGCCTGCATGGTCGAGCCGATGATGGGGCCACCAAGGCGGTGCGGGATTTTCGGCATCTTCTTCCGTGGGCAGGCTCGAAAAGTCAGCGATGAGGCGAGATCTCGGGGCACTTGGCTCTACAAATGTGCAGCGGCCGCACCGAGCGTAGGGACGGGGCCGAGAATGGCGACGTGGCTTGTGGCCGGGGAGGGGTGGCTCAAACCCGGGCTTCGAGTCCCGACTGCGCCCATCCTCCGTCCCGGAACTCCCCTCCCGGCCGTGATGATTGTCGCCCGACGATTGACGCTGTTACCACCACCCTCCGGCTCTGCCGGCCTTGAGCACGGTTCCCTCGTGAGGCAACGGCCCCCATCGGCTGGGAGGGAAGCCCGATGCGTTTTGGGCGCCGCCGCGGCGCTCACCACCGATCGAGGCGTTATTTCTCCTTCTTCGGAGCCGCGGCGATCTTCTTCAGATACTTCGCCTGGTCCTTCTTGAAGTCCTTCAAGCAGGACTTGCAGCACAGCTTGATCTCCTGCCCCTCGTGGACAAAGACGTGGGGCTTCATGGCCGAGTCGGCACCCAGCTTCTCGTCCGAGACGACACAGGTGTCGAGCGGATAGGGTTTGGCTGCCTTTTTGTCGTCGGCCCGGCTGGAGAGCGTACCGGCCACCAGGGCCAGGGCAAGGCCGCTCAACAAGATTTTCATCGGCGTCTTCATCAGATCGGCATTCATGGTATCAGATATACGTTGGAAAGCGGAAAAGTACTCAAAGAAAGTTTCTGCGCCGGCGGACAGCGACCATCAGGCCGTCCTCTTGCGAAACACTTCGGAGGCGTCGGCGAGATTGAGCTCCGACAGGTCGAAGCCCTGATCCGGGGAACGTTGCTGGGCCGCCTCCATGTGCCGGGCGATTTGCCGGGCGGCGTCAACGGCGAAGTACTTGACCGCACCGACGCTAATGCTGGCCTTGAACACCAGAGCCAACAGGCAGAACCGGTCCACGTTCAACACGAGCAGGCTGTGCCGGTCACCCTGCTGGTAAACGCTGCTGAAGGTCGTTTCGCCCACCAGCGAGGCCAGGCTCTCAGTGGCTGCGTAGGAAGCGGCGCACAGGGCGGCCAGCGTTGTCAGATCGAAGGAGTCCACGTCGCCAACGCGAGTGATGACGAAGCCGCCCTTGTCAATGACCAGACCGGTGCCGGCTTCACTCTTGAGCAACAAGCCGTAGAGCGCGTTGTTGATCTCTCGAATGTCGTCTTCGATGAGTTGCGGGAGGGTGGGCATATCACGCCACTTTGCGCTGGCTTTCGTTGATGAACTTGTGAAGCAGGAGACGCGTAATCATGTTCAAGGTCTCGAACACGCCCTCGCAACGGCTGGCCGAAGCGCTGAATGACGGCACCTGCACGTCGCGGTTGTTGAGCAGGAACTCGAGATACTCCATGGGGGCGGCGTTGGGCAGGTCGCGCTTGTTGTACTGCAGCACATAGGGGATGTCGGCGAGGTTCAGGTTCAACGCACGCAGATTCTCTTCGAGGTTCTGGAAGCTCTTAACGTTCTCCTCCATTTTTTCATACTGCGAGTCGGCCACGAACACGATGCCGTCCACGCCGCGCAGCACGAGCTGACGCGTGGTGTTGTAGATGACCTGTCCGGGCACGGTGTAGAGCTGAAACTTGGTTTTAAAACCCTTGATGGCCACGGCCTCGATGGGCAGGAAGTCGAAAAACAACGTGCGGTCCGAACTGGTGGCCAGGGAAACGAGTTTGCCCTTGTTGCCTTGGGCGGTTTGCACGTGGTCGTGGACTTTGACCAGATTGGTGGTCTTGCCGCCCATGGCGGGACCGTAATACACGATCTTTACCTGAAGCTCCTTGGATGCCTGATTGATTATCGCCATAGTGGTGTTCGCGTCATCGGGTGTGCCGGCCAAGTTCCGCCGTGAGGAGGCCGATTGCGCCCTCGGGGACGGTGGCCCCTGGTTTCACGAGGACCGCCAGAAGGATGATCCCGGCCCGATAGATTTGCAGGGTTCCCTCCTCAAGTGTGAAGGTGATCGCGCGGGGCTCTCCGATCCCGATCTCGCGGCAGTACTGGTTCATGCGGCCAAAAACCTGCGGCAGAAACGCCGACACCGTGTCGGCCTTCCAACTGGCTGGCAGGTGCGACGCCACCAGGAAGCCGTCCTGCAGCGCGATCAACGCTCCGGCCAGGCCCGGCAGATTTGCGGTCTTCTGCACCAGCTCGTTGGGGGTCCAGTTCTGTTTCTGCGGGATGCCGAACAACTCGCCCAAAGTTTGCGGCGGCCGCGAGGCGGCGGCCGCGGGCGCCGGAGCGGCCACAGCCGCCGCCGCCGTGGAGGCGGGCGCGATGGAATTCGTGGCCATGGGTTCGGGTGCCGCCGTGGCGGGCTGGCCGGAGAACACGTCGGGGATGTCAGCCGGCACCGCGGCCTTTTTGCGGAGACCTGACGGGCGTTGCTGTATGAAGAGTGGTGCCACGATGTGCAACGGCAGGTCCAGCAGCGTCTCCGCGTTGGGAGAGGTGTGTACGCCGGGGGCGGGCGGGTTCGACCACGCCAGAACATCGGCCCACCGATACGACAACCGCCCCCCGCGCAGGTCCCGTTCCA